>JAYKJC010000446.1:0-14964 GCA_035285885.1 Leptolyngbyaceae cyanobacterium
CTGATCCGGGTGTTTTCGTGTAGTGACTCGGGTTCTAATGTAGTAACTTAGAACCCTTGATTTATAAGGAGTTGAGCCCTAATTTTGAGACTTTTTTTCTTACTACAAGTGCTTCGTGTAGTAAGAAAGCCCTTCTGGCTGGGAATGCGACCTTTTTTCTACTCTCGCAAGGTTTGTCTAAAGTGATGTGCTTTGTGAGCTGATCCGGGGATTTCTGTAGTAATCTACCCGTCATCTTGTAGTAGTCTGTCCAAGTCTCGGAGTGATTGGCACGAACCCCCTCGTTTTGTGAGCCGATCCGGGAGTTCTTGTAGTAGTCTGAAGACGTTTGCCTATAAGGGATCTAGATCTTTCGAAGACCTCAAAATGCCCTGAAATGGGGCTTTTGTAGTAAAACCCATTCCGGGGGTGAGGTGGGGCGATCGCCCACTACCTCATAACGTGACTCAGGTGATCTTCAGAATTTTCTTGAGGCGAGCTTCGATATCGGGAGTTGGGTCTCGGCGGCCTGACTCAATATGGGAGATGAGCTGTTGTGAAACCCCGAGGAACCCCGCAAGCTTAGCCTGACTCCAGCCTTTCGTTTTGCGAGCACTGCGCACCATGTCTCCTGTCAGCATCTGCGTCGTCGTTGCTGAGGGCGGGGGTGTTTTTTTCTTTTGACTGGGTAAGCTCTTGGTGTTCCGTTTGCGTCCCAGTAACTCTGGAATCGGCTCAGGGGGCTTGATCGTCAATTTACTTTCAATCAGGATCTTGAGATATCCCTTCGGTTTGCGCACTTTTGATCCTGGACGAAGGGATTCAGGGTAGTTGTCGTCAAAGGTGATGCTCCAGCCAAGTTTTTGTAGGGTTTTCAGCGCTTCATTCCATTGATGGACGATGTCTCGTGCTTTGTGGCGATCGTTGTAGGCTTTTTCCAGCTTGGCGTCATATCCAACGAGAACGGACTGGAGGAGTGTTTTGACGCGATATTCTCCTGATTTATGGATGCGGCTTTCGATCGTTAAGTGAATGGCCAGTCGTAAGGCGAGTTCATTGTGATAGGGATCAATTTTTAGAACACTTTGAGCCAGATACCCAAACTGATAGAGTGCTTGTTTTGCTTTGGCTCCGCCTCGATTGAGAAAGCCCTTTGTCCATAACCCTGGCTGAACCTGTAGCTCAACTTTATCGAGGGTTTCGATTTTGTCTGAAAGCAGATTTTTCTGCCCCGTTGCGCTGACGCTGATGTTCCACATGCGCGACGTCTGAACGGTGACCTGTGTTCTTCGACGACTGGTTTGGCCTTCTTTCCATTCGACCCTGACCAATAAACAATCGAGAGCAAAGGCGCATCCTGCAAGTTCTGAAAGTTTCTGACTGACGGTTAAATCTTTTCGATTATTCCATCCCAGGTTTTTGATCACATCGTCACCTGACAAGGTGAAGCTCCCGCTCCAGGGCTCGTTCTGATTCATGGCATGGGCCGCGAGAATTAGTTGGAGCTTGACGGTATTAAACCCAAAGTTATTGATAATTTTTTCAGCCGCATCCCAGGGAAGCATGGTGACATCCCCAGGACTCGAAATGTAGTGTTCGATGTAGTTTTGCGGATTGTTTTTTGCGATTTTGGAAAAGACGGCAATTCCATCTTTTTCGTACCAGAGATCCGTTCGAAGTTGAGACTCAATGGAGCTCATGAACGGAGCGCCAGTGGGAATCGGTTCAATATGATTGTTAATGAAGAGTTCGGCTTCCTTGGGTGAGTTGATGATGTTTTCGTTGATGAGATCAACGAGTTCTTCATGAAGTGAATTAATTCGCGCCTCAACTTTTGCGAGGTTTCCCTCAAACTCTTGATATGAAGCGTGGTCTCCTGAATCATTTACAAGTTTTTCGGAGGACTGGAGGATTTCTTCCAGGATCTGTTTGGATGCGTCTAACTGGGTCAAGTTCAGTTTGATCTCAGACGCTAATGAAGGAGAGAATTCAGTGTCTCTGGCTTTTTCCAGACAGGCTTCGGCACCCTCTATCCACTCTAGTAAGCGAATGGCCTGCGTATTCCATGACTGGGTTGAGAGTTCCCAGTTTTGTTCATTTGAATCTGCGATGGCGTTCATGGTTGCGGTGGTTTGTGCGAAGTCGGTCAACGAAAGCGAGCTATTTTCTAGAAGCGGGTCGGGATTTTAATAGTGCTACTATTCTACGCGCAGTTTTCTGGGAAAGGGGCGATCGCCCCTCCGACTCTGCTCAACCCATAACGCCGAAGCGCACCAAAAGCCCAAGGGGTATGGGAACCATTGAGCATGGAGTCTGGGCTAAATTCAACGGTCGTATTTCAGCCTCCGTTTTCTTATGTAAGCTGCTTACATAAGAAAACGGAGGGCTCATTCTACGTCTTTTAGGATCACCTAGTCATCTTCATCGTTATGCTCAGCTAATGGTTTGGGCAGTGATTTGCCAATGTATTGACTCACGACTTTTCTCCCGTTCCACCGATACAGATACCAGTACGGTCCGTGCAGGTCTTCTCCTCCGCTGCATCTGCATGTGGGTTTCCCGCATTTGATTTTTTCTAGTTGATAGGTGATGCCGTCTAGAGTTTGGCTATCGACCAAATGTCGCCCGGGTTGATGGTAAACCTGGGATGCGCTGTCCTCTCTTTCGGCTTCTCTTTCTTTAATGAGGGTGTGAACGGTCTTTCTGAGATCTTTCAGAAGTTCTATCGGCAGTGCTTGAATTAACTCTTTGATTAAAGAGAGGTCAGCTTCTGGAGAACTCATGTGTTAGGTCTAAACGGAAAGAGTCATTTAATAAACAGGACTTACTGTAACACACTCTCCTTTTTACTCTAATTTCTACTCTGATTTCTGTTAAGACCGTGTCGCTATCAACTTTCACTCATCCCTTTGCGATGTTGCTTAATAGCGTCTTCATACGCTTGTCTAAGCTTTTTCTGATAGTTTGAAATGTCAAGATCCTCTACGGAAATACGAGCATTTTGTGCTAGTTTTTCTCTAAATTCTTTCTCTGTAACGATGGTTTGAATTGCTTTTGCAATGCTATCAATGTCACCGGGGTCTACTAATAAACCATTCGTTTGGTCTTTAAGCACTTCAGGAATACCTCCCACCGGAGTTACAATTGAGGCCAACTCCCAACCCATCGCTTCTAGAAGAGACATCGGTAATCCTTCGTTATATGAGGGTAAGATAAATGCATGAGATTGTGCCAGTAATTCGTCTCTTTTCTGAGTGTTGATCCAACCCAAAATTTGAACGCAGTTCGTTAAGCCTAGATGAGTCACTAGCTCGGTTGCTTTGTCGGTTTCTCCGTCGCCTGCAATCAGGACGTTACATTTCTCTTTAATCTCACTGGGTAAGTGGGCGATCGCCTGAATCAGATCAAAAGCTCCTTTTCGTTCTCCAACACGACCGAGAAAAATGAAAGTTATGGGAGGATTATCCGAACGAGGAGGGACGTTGGTGGGAATTTTAACCGGATTCATCAGCGTGATTACACTGGATTCCTTCAGTCCTACTGTTTCCGTATAATAGGCTTTCCAACTTTCTGAAAGAACGATAAATTTTTCAGCTTGCCTGAATGTTGTTGAGATGATCTTTTTAGATCGTAAATTAAGAGAATTAAAAAATAAACGAAACTCACTCCCGTGAGAATGAAGGATCATGGGCTTATTAAAAAGCTTACATATCCAAATTAAAATGATTGACCGCCATGTGCTTCCCCGCTGAGCGAAGTGTATATGAACAATGTCAACGGGGGCTGAGCTTAATCGAATGATTAGTTTCAG
This sequence comes from Leptolyngbyaceae cyanobacterium, assembly GCA_035285885.1. GTDB lineage: Bacteria > Cyanobacteriota > Cyanobacteriia > CAKZMO01 > CAKZMO01 > JBCCWF01. Next base: position 3,791 of record JAYKJC010000446.1, read on the forward strand.
CAGTGCCATGAAAAAGACTTTGATGTTGTATATTTTTGAGCCTTGTTTATGGGTCGGTAAGTGAGAAATTAGGGTGTTACCTGAACAGTGATCAATAATCAGGTTTTCGACAGAGGCAATACCGCCCATGTAGTCGAGCCCTAGCCCTAACATTGTGACATGGATGGGTTGAGACTCTGATGAATGATGAGTAAACATAGACTTTCTTTCTAGTAATTCTTTTCTTTAATGGTTAATAGAATTATGATTAGGGGGAGCAACATGCACGTGATGAAGTACGAACAATGAAATATCAGAACAGTAATTTGTAGAAAATTGAATGAGGTATTGTACGGCGTTAGTTTATTTGCATTATGTGCACGTATTCTCTGCAATGCTTTCCTGGGTTAAAACTTTCCTGGGTTGAAAATATCTTGTATTATACTTAATTCATTCGTGAAATAAAGTGGAAGAGGTGAGATGGTCGAGTCTGTCTTGCCTTTTCTCTTTATGTTTAAGGCGTTTTGTTCCATGTGAAAAGCTTGTTTTATTAATAATCAGCAAAGAAAAAAATTGATTGCTCTAAGCTGAACCGTCAAGGCGGCTTGTAATGGTTTTGTAAAACTTGATATGAAATCCATATATTTTGCGTGAAGTACTCGGAGATATACTGGTTGATAGGAACAATCTTCATGAAAAACAGTCTAGGATGTAACACGTAATACGTGTTGAGTAAGTGCCTGTCTGGTTCTTCACGCTGAGAACGGCGTCGGGTAAGGAGTACATGGTTCCATTGATTTGTATTTGCAATATGACTGGGGCGATCGCCTTTCTTCCAATCGTTTTTTATTTGTTGAAAAAGAATTTTCTGTTGTCTGGCAGCTTTATAAATTCTTGATAAAGTGATTGCATTTCCTAGAAACTTAGATGGGGTGTTCTTGGTCTTAAAAAAAGAGAATTGAAAGGTTTGTTTTGTTATAAGGAGCTTGTATTGATTGTGATGAGTATGACTGAAGTCCGTGAGCGTTATGTTAATCTGCTTAACTCCCCTTCATATATTCACTTTGCATGATTGACGATGCAGTGATTAGAGCCCTAGTTTTTTTACAGAAATGCGATTTTGTATGTGAGTTGAAGTTGTGCACTCTTTATCTGGGGTGATTATGTTTGCGGGATGGAGCGTTTGATATGAAGATTAGCGTTTTTGGCATGGGATACGTTGGCGTCGTCACGGCTGCTTGCTTGGCGAGGGACGGCCACCAAGTCATTGGTGTGGATGTCAATTCCGAAAAAATTGCCAGAATTAACCAGGGAAAATCTCCAATTGTTGAACCAGGGCTTGCCGAACTGCTAAAGGAAGGCGTTAATCGCGGTTTGGTTGAGGCAACGTCAGATGCTAAAGACGCTGTTCTTCGATCGGACATGTCCTTAATTAGTGTGGGTACGCCACCCAACGAGAAAGGAATTCCAGAGCTTAAGTATGTATTTCAGGTCTGTCGAGAAATTGGCTCGGCTCTGACTCAAAAGAAAGAACCTCATGTGGTTGTTTTGAGAAGTACGGTTCCTCCTGGAACACTCGACAGATGTTCAAGTCTGTTTAAAGAAGTGTCCGAAGACTGCGATGTTCACTTGGCATTTAATCCTGAGTTTCTTCGAGAGGCTTCAGCAATTAAGGATTATGATAATCCTCCGTATACGGTGATCGGAACTGATGATGCTTTGGCAGAAGAGAGTTTGCGAAAAATGTATGCCACGGTGCCTGCTCCTATTTTTGTGACTCCTCCAGCAGTTGCAGAGATGGTGAAGTATGTGTCCAATGCTTGGCATGCGGCAAAAATTTCTTTTGCGAATGAGGTTGGACGTATCTCGAAGGGGTATGGCGTAGACGGTCGAGATGTTATGGGTCTTGTGGTTCAAGACACCAAGTTGAATATTTCTCCTACCTACATGCGCCCTGGGTTTGCATACGGAGGGTCGTGTCTTCCGAAAGATGTGAGTGCGCTGCTCTGTGCTGCCCGTGAGATGAATATTGCAGTCCCGATGCTCGATTCATTGCCCGTGTCCAATGCTGCTCATATTGAAAAAGCCGTTCAAGAGGTTTTGAACCTTGGGGTTCGGAAGGTGGCTTTGCTTGGGTTAGCGTTTAAACCGAAAACTGATGACTTGCGTGAGAGTCCTGCCGTGGTAATGGCAAAACGACTGATTGGAGAAGGTTGTGAAATTAAAATTTATGATCAGGCAGTTCATCAGGCTTGGTTAGTAGGAACAAACTTAGCGTATATTCAAAACAATATTCCGCATTTTGAAGCGTTGCTTGTTCCTAACGTTGAAGATGCAGTTGAGGATGCTGAGCTAATTATTGTTACTCACGCAACAGACGATTTCCGGAATGCTGTATTGAAGTTTGCGGATAACAAGAAAGTTTTAGATTTAGCTGGTGTATTTGCTACGTCGATAGAGGAATTGGATCACTATGGAATCGCTTGGTAAAGTTCTAATTATTGTTGAAAATTTACCTGTTCCTTTCGATCGCCGTGTTTGGATGGAGGCCACGGCGTTACGAAAAAACGGGTATGAGGTTTCTGTCATCTGTCCAATGGATGCGACCTTTAGTGAGCCCTATGAAGAATTGGAAGGAATTCATATCTATCGTCATCCACTTCCTCCTGATACGAGTTCTGTTACTGGATATTTGAAGGAGTATTTCGCGGCTCTGAGTTGGGAGTTTCGCTTAGCTCAACGGGTGTGGCGCGAACGGGGGTTCGATATTGTTCATATTTGCAATCCTCCTGATCTTCTATTTACGGTTGCGGCATGGTTCAAGATGTTCAAAGGAGTTTCGGTGATTTTTGATCATCATGATTTGAATCCCGAACTCTATATCGCGAAATATGACCGACGAGATATTTTCTATCATGGTCTTCGGATAGCGGAGAGATTAACCTTTGCGACCGCAGATACGGTGATTTCAACGAACCATTCCTATCGCGAAGTCGCTTTAACCAGAGGCCGGAAAAATCTGGATGATGTTTTCGTGGTGAGAAGTGGCCCTGACTTGTCTAGGTTTTGCTCTGTGCCGAGAAACGATGCTTATTTGAACGGACGTAAGTATCTGGTGGGTTACGTTGGTGTCATGGGTGAGCAGGAAGGTATTGAATATTTGCTGGAGGCTGTTAGGTATCTGGTGTATGACTGCGATCGCCATGACATCCAGTTCGTTCTAATCGGGCGTGGGCCTGTTATCGATCAGCTGAAGCAAATGGCGATTGATCTTGGCATTGATGAGTATGTCGAATTTACGGGTCGGGTCTCTAATGAAGAGTTGCTAGAGCGTTTATCCACGTGTGATGTGTGTGTAAATCCTGACCGCAAGAATGACCTTAACGATAAATCGACGATGAACAAAATCATGGAATATATGGCGTTAGGTAAGCCGATTGTTCAGTTTGATTTGCTCGAAGGCAAGCGCTCAGCGGCTGGGGCTTCTCTCTATGCCGAACCTAACAACTCGATTGATTTTGCTGAAAAAATTGTCGAGTTATTGCGATCGCCCGAACTAAGGGCAGAAATGGCCGCCGAAGGTCGCAGCCGGATGATCCAACAGCTCGAATGGCGACATCAAATTCCTAAGCTGTTAGCCGCATATCGACATGTTCTACAAAAGCGTTCAGTTTGTGCTCAATCAAAGCGTTCAATTAAAGTTGCTGATTAGTCCACAATAGCTCCCGCAGATCGGACGTTTTTACAATCAGACAAGTGTTGTTAATTGTCTTTTTTAAGTGAAGGGCAGAGACGGCACTTAACTCAATGCGAGTACTCTGGCACAATTTAAATAGATTAAAATTAAGTAGATTAAAAAAACTGCGCCGCCCCCGCAGAGGGCGGCGCAGTTTTTTTAGGTTTTACCTTCAGTTGTGCTCCCATGCTGATGTTCTCTCTAGTGATGAAATAAAGAACGCAACGAATGAAAAGTCCATTATTTTTGATTGGAATGCCTCGATCTGGAACGAAATTGTTAAGAGGTTTGTTAGTTTCTCACTCTAAAATTTTCATCCCTAGAGTAGAGACCGAGTTTCTGCCTTATTGGGTTCGTCGCTGGAGCGATTACGGCGATCTTTCGAAGCCAGAAAACTTCCATGTTTTTTATCAAGAAGTGACGAAGTTTCCTTATTTCTTACATATTCAGAAGAAAGGAACTATCATTTCAGAAAAAACCTGGTATGAGTGGTGTAAAGGAGATTTTTCCGTTGCACGTGTTTTTGAAGCTTTGATTCGGCACAAAGTCGGTCTTCCCGACGAGTGCGAAGGAATTTGGGGAGACAAATCGCCATCGTACATTGGTCATTTACCCTTACTTCGGCAACTTTATCCGAATGCTCAGTTTATCCATATTCTTCGAGACGTTCGGGATTATAGTCTATCTGTTCAAAAAGCATGGGGAAAGTCTCCTGTGCGAGCCGCCCAACGGTGGGTGGACGGTGTTGAGCAAGTTCGTAGAGATGCAGCAAACTTTCCTGATCATTATCTTGAAATTAGGTACGAAGATTTGCTCAGCCATCCCGATGACATGATTAGAAAATGTTGTCTATTCTTAGATGTAGAATATGAAGACGGCATGATTGAGAAGGCAGCGTATAACTTGACTGAAAATAGAGGAGATGCCAAAGGATATACCACGATTAAAAGTGATAATGCCCAGAAGTACAAAGTCAGAATGTCTAAGGACTTGCAGAGAAAAATAGAAAGAATCGCTATAGATACACTGCATTCATGTGGATATGAGACGTCGTATTCTGGAAAACCTGTTCGAGTTTCGTCACTTCCCATGTTTCTGTATCAAATTCTCGATGGGATTAACCTGTTTTTAGTTCGATTTAAGCAAAGAGGCATTCTATCTTCTCTAAAGTTTGAGTTAAGATACTTTTGGGTGTCTGGAAATCGAAATTAGTAATGGCGATGAGCGTTCCTCAGTTCCGATAGATATCATGCAGTCTAGAGAACGCAGGGCATATGGTTAGAAAAGTGTGGATTCTGGCGATCGCCACGTTTCTTATTGTCAGCGCAGTTGGGTTCCTTTTTCAGCCAAGTGCGCATGACTTTATTTCTGCAAATATCCTGTCTGACCACTCGGTTGCTTTTCAGAACAAACAGCTAGTTTTAGAGACATTTGACATAGCTCAGCGCCGCCAGAAGACAATCAGTGGGCTTTATGCAGGGGATGAACGAATGTTTAAGCCTCATTGGTGGGAAGAATCGCCGCCCGGTGATACGACTTTTGACCAGTTTGTGAGACATGTTCAAGACAGAACTGGAGAAAGAGTAGGTATTGTTGAGGTTAGATTTACCAGCTATCAAGATGACCATGAATATGGCGACTTAGATAGAATTGTCGATCTTATGGATGAACAAATCTGGCAGCAGGGCTCGATTCCATCTGTTTCTGATTTTATGCCTAATCCCTGGAATGGGGGAGATGGAAGAAACCGGGACGTGGGGCGATTTGAAGAATTATTTACTCCTGGAACACGACCCTATGCCCGATTTCATCAAGAATTAGACTTTTTAGCAGAGGGGTTACACAAGCTCCAGGAACGAGGTATTCCAGTTTTGCTGCGCCTATTTCATGAGAATACTGGAGGATGGTTTTGGTGGGGGCGACGCACTCTTACGCCAGAGCACTATCAGCAATTATGGCGTTACACGTTTGATTATTTCGAGACAGATCAAGAATTAGACAATCTTATTTGGGTATATGGGCCATCGACGAGTCATTATGACTTGATTCCAGCGACATATCCTGGCGATGATTACGTTCATATTGTGGGTATCAGTAACTATGGGTGTAATCCAGGCCGAGCTGATGTGATTGAGAGCTACAGAACGCTAAGAGATACCGCTCCAGATAAGCCTTTTGCGTTTACAGAAATTGGTCCAGATAGAGACGGACAATGCAGAGATAGTTATAACGAACGTTTGCTTCAAACACTTGACACGACTCTTCCAGAGGTGGTGTATTTTGTGAATTGGTTTGGGCCTAGAGCTGCGTTAGCGCTATATCCCAACGCAGATACGATACTCCAACACCCGAAGATTTGGAATGCTGATGATCTGAGAGAGGTTGGGCGATCGCCCAACTGACGAGTTCAACTCACACGAATGCATTCCTTTAGAAATATAGTCTCATCTATTGTATCTGTTAAGGTTAGGTAAAGCTGGCGGCATCTTGTGATTGAATGGTCTAGGCAATCAGAGTTTTGGGTCAGGCTAATGTTTCTCGCCTCTTTAATCAGAGCCATAAGATCTTGTACCGAATTAAAAGTCTATTCTTTTCGAGACTCAAATTTCGAGACTCAAACAAGTTTTCCGTGATCATCTCTAAACGTTGGATTGATTCATGACACAGACAAACCTTTTCAGCGATGAGCATATTACTCATACGTACAATGATGTACGACCAAACATCTATCCATCTGCAACTCAGGTCATCTTAGACTATTGTTTTTCTATCAATGCTGCATGTGACAAAATTTTGGATATTGGGTGTGGAACAGGGCGATCGACTCAACCATTTCGACGGGTTGCCAATCGAGTTCTAGGTGTTGATCCCTCCCCGCAAATAATCCGTCAAGCGATTAAGTCAGAAGGAGTCGAATTTCGCATCGGCTCAGCTGAATCTCTCCCAACAGACGAAAAATTCGATCTGGCTATTGCGTCAATGGCGTTTCACTATTTTGATCGATCTAAGTTTTTGTCAGAACTCAACCGTGTGTTATCCCCCAGCGGTATCTTTGTGGCTTGTGAATGCGGGTTTGGTGGCGATATAGGCAATCCTGGTTATAAAACCTGGCTTTCTGAGGATTTATTTGCCCAATATCCTGACAAAGTTGAGCGAAAGAGAATTAGCTCTTACTTTAAAGATGGAAGCTCCAAAGATGAGAATTCCAAAGACGAAAGCTCCAATCAGTTTAGGATTATCCATCAGCAAACGTATACCTACATTGAAGGTTACACACCCGAACGACTGGTGACGTATGTATTGAGTAAAAGTAACTTCGCTAATCTCAGTCACTCTGAAATCAGGGCTTTGAGGAAACGTATCTATCAGAAACTAATACCCTACTGGTCTTCAACTCTAAAACTCGTCAAATTCAGAGGAAAAGCTTGGTTTATTACTCGTAAGACAAATGAAATAATAAACCGGAAACGCAATTGGTATATGCCCTTAATATCGGCGTTCAAGGGCTTGAGGCAAGTTTAACGGTCTTACTACACCGCTTTTGGCGTTGCTGATTCGAGGGATGATTTTCGCAGGGGCGTATGTCCATACGCCCCTACAGTTGGTCATTTGTAAATCCAAAAATGTCTGATTCATCCCCAAATTCAGCAACACCCCGCTTTTTAGAGAGTAGAAGGAGTAGAAGCAATCATTCTACTCTCTTGCTCTTCTGATTGCTTTGACCACTGCAACACGGACAAGGCCACAGCGACGTATAAAACCCAGTCAAGCTCGTTGTATTCGAGTATCCCAATTTCGGAAAAGTTAAATATTATCAGTATTGAACAATAGATGAAGGGCCATAACATATCCAAGGAGCGGCTTTTTCTAATTAAAGCGATCGCTCTGAGAATCGTTATCCATAGTCCAATAATGAATACGAGCACCCCAACAAACCCTAAGTGTAACCACAACTGGAGTAAGCCATTATGAGCATGGGGTGGAATATATCCGCCCATTGTGGCATAGGCAATATCTGCTGATGGCCCATCGAACCCTCTCCAAAACGCTTCATATCCGTAGCCAAGTAACGGTCTTTCTTGAATCTTCTCGATGATGAGCGGCCAGAAATCTGTCCGTCCCGTTAATGTTGCGTCTTCACCCAAGAAGGCTAAAACAGCTTCTGAACCATAGAACAAGGAAAGAGCGAGCAACCCGCTGATTGCAATCAGGGCAACGGAAGCCGGAACCATAAAGCGCGATCGCCATCTTACGGTTTGAATAATGGGCACAATCATCATTGGGACGAGCATTGTTAGCAGCCCGGTCGAAGAAACAGCCCTAACCTCAAGTAAAACAGCTCCTCCCAGCATCACCCACATCAGCCAGCGTTTATTTTGAACACTCAATCCTAAAAGTAAAAAGACATTGCCAGCCAGTGCCATTTTTTGGGCCAACCCATTTTTGTGGCTCCAGATTCCTCTCCAAGCACCCGCGTGAATTCCACCTGCAATTCCATAGTTGGGCAAGAGAATAACAAAGATAAAGCTGAGGGCGATCGCCACACCCAGCATCCACCCGAGTAGTCGCAACTGCTGTTGAATGGTGTAGCGCGTTGCGAAATACATCCCAAAGAGACTGGTTCCTACTAATGCAATGCCTCTACGCAGCGTCAAGTCTGGAGAATCAGACCAGAGAACGGATACAAGCGCTATCCCAATTAACGGCAAAATCCATCGATCTTGGCTGACCAGCCTTAGCACTTTTTTCCATCGTAAAGAAAGTAGTACAAACGAGATGGCATAAATGCAGAGTGCGATTAACTGATCTGCTAGAGCATTGTATTGAGCTTGATCGCCCTGGTTCGCTCCTCCAGTGAGAACCAACCGCAAAATGCCCCCTGAGAAAAAAAGCAGGGAGCATACAGTAAATATGTTTTCTAGCTGAAAAAAGAAATCTTTTGAGAATAATCTCATACTTTTACTCAGGGAAAAAGGGCACGAATCTCATCTAGAAGTTTTTTATGTTGAAGGAACTGTGGATTCAGATTTTTGCTGATTAGCTGCTTTCCCAAATAGCAGGGCCTTTATGTTTCTTCGAAGAGATTCTGGGAACGTCCACAGAAACATGTAATGAATAAAATCGATTGCGCGAGGCTTTCCTGATTTGATTGCTTCTTTTATCAGTAAGGCAAACGCTTCCCAGTCTAACTGTCCCGATGCTTCAGCCCCAATATAGACCAAAACATAGCTTGAATATGCGCGGGGCGTTATGAATGGGCGTGCGGATTGAATCCACTCCAACGAATTTTTCCAGTCTTTAATTTTCCCGAGGCGTTGCTTTCCGGCTCCGGTGTGAGAATGCCAGATGGTAGTAACTTCTGGAACATGGGTTACCCCGGCGTCTTCAGCATCGGTGACCTTTAAAAGCCAGTCATAATCTTCGTGCTTATTATTGACAAACGGGTACTTCAGCAGAAGCTCTCGTTTTGTGAAGTAAGTCGAGAGGAGAATGAACCCTTCTCCATGAACAAAGAAACTGCGGACGAATAGATAATCACTCAGGTGCTCAGATGGTTTGGGAAACCGACGAGGCCAAACTAAATCTTCTTTGGGTGTTTTATTAATGAATCGACTAGAGATAATGGGATACGTATAGGGAGACGCTTGGGCAGTCTTCAACTGTAGTTCCAGTTTTTGAGGTAACCACTCATCGTCGTCATCTAAAAAGGCAACCCATTCACCCTTGGCCTCTTTTACTCCAGCATTGCGTGCGCCTGCGGCATTCACGTTTTGCGGCAACACCATAAAACGAAACTTTGGATCGTCGATTTGCTTGAGGACAATTTCCGTCTCAGGATCTGCCCCATCAACGACAACGAGAACCTCAATGTCTTTTAACGTCTGGTTCAACGCGCTCTGGATGGCACGCATGACTAGGTTCGGTCGTTTGCAGGTGGGAATAATAACGCTAACTAACGTCTGCACTTGATTGGGAGAGTGATCGTTCATATGTATGGATGATGCTTAATATTTTCAATACAGGAAAGATGAAAGTTTAATACATGGGAGAGAAAGAATTAAGGAGAAAAAGCTCGAACAGCCAAGTTCTTGAACCGCTAAGCTTCAGAGCGGTAGGTCATGATTTCGCGATACCATTCTTTTGCATACCCACCCACATCATTCATCAATTGCTCAATTGAAGGTAAATAGGTTTCAACTAGAAAGCTTGCAACCTTCTCAGGCATCCGATCGACGAGATGGGTGGAGGAGTTGACTTGACCCTTAACAATACTTGTCTCTGATAAAGGTTCCACGTCAATAAATTCGCAAATTCGGCCAATGAGTGCTTTGGGGTTATCCTGAATCTCATCGAAAAAGCAAATTAACAGCTTATCCTCACTAAAGATATTTCTGAAATTGACCAAGCTATCATGATAATTAGAGCGTCTAGCACAAATATCTGATTTAAAGAAATTGATAAAGTCTTCATCAGAAACATCCGATGCTTTCAAGTTCTTACTACGAATCAGATCCTTTGTTGCTTGTGAAAATGATCGGTCGATTGGATTTCGGAGGACATAGATGATCTTTAAATCAGAGTTAAGCTGCTTTAGCTTCTGAATATATTCAGTTGAAAGTAAAGAGTATGCAGGCGTAATTTCTCCGGTTATTTTCCCGCCTTTTGCTGCCTGAGAGAAAAGATGTTGATACCATGAAAAAGAGCCATCTCCCAGAAAATAGTTTTTCCAAAACGAAATCACAAGACGGGGGTTGCTAACTCGGCCTTGTGCTACGTCCAATAAGGATCTTAGGCAAGTATTTCTCTTTTTTTTCAGTCGATAGCGTCTTTCATGAAAGCGATATCCCACTGGAACGGTTTGATCGAGACTATCGAAATAGTGGAGTTCCTTAATCGGAGGAAGGAAAACGTCGGGGTGACGAATTAGCGTTTCATACAACCAGGTGGTTCCAGAACGTTGGGCACCGATACATATAAAATGAGGAACTGAAATATCCATATGCTCTTCGTCTTAAACAAGATGATTCTACCAAAAAAAATATGTTGCACTGTTTTTCAGCTTTACATCACAGTCACATGAATGTTGTGTATGCGAGCTTCTATTACTTTTGAAATACCGATCGAACTTGAGAAAATAATGAGCCATTCACTTTGATGTATTTTCTCACCAAAGCGTCAATCCATATTCTTTCCACCACAATAGATATCGCTGTTGCAACTGCAGCTCCTAAAATACCATTGCCCAACATTTGATGAAAGAGATGAATGCCAATGAGGTTGAGGAAAATGTTAAGAGTTGAGCTGACGCCTCTGACGCGAGCGCTTTCATCTTGATGACCTGTGAGTTCAAGGAGATACCCAACAGGTCCAGTGGTTGCACGAATGAACTGAGCAATCGTTAATACAATTAACGCTGCTTGCGCTTGTAGAAAATCTTCTCCAAATGTCCCCAAGACGA
>JAYKJC010000447.1:0-3104 GCA_035285885.1 Leptolyngbyaceae cyanobacterium
CGAGAAGATTCCGGCACCGTCTCGTTTCAGAGTTGAACTGCGAGGGGGCACGACGCTGATGGGCGATCGCCTCCTACTGGCAACGGGCAGCAATCCCAAGGGCTACGCGATCGCCCAACAACTCGGCCATGAATTGCAATCGCCTGTTCCGTCGCTCTTCACCTTTCAAATTCCTGACACTCAGCTTCACGACCGGGCAGGCATTTCAGTCAACTGGGTTCAGGCGCAACTCCACTGCCCAGGGCATCCTGTCCTCAAACAAGAAGGGCCGATTCTCATCACCCATTGGGGACTGAGTGGGCCAGTCATTCTCAAGCTCTCGGCATGGGGCGCACGAATGCTGCATGACAGCCGTTATCAGGCCAGCTTACGCGTGAACTGGGTGCCCCAACATTCCGTCGATACGACTCGCTCGATGCTGATGGCGTTCAAGCAAGACCACCTGAAACGGGCGATCGCCACTGGGAATCCCTTCCAATTTCCGCGACGCTTGTGGGAGTATTTTCTGCACAAAAGTGAGATGAGTAGTGACACACAGGGGGGCGATCGCTGGGCCAATCTGTCCAAAAAGGAACTCAACCGCCTGGTTCATACGCTCACCCAGTGTGAGTTTGAGATCCACGGCAAAGGCACCTTCAAAGATGAGTTTGTCACCTGTGGCGGCGTGTCGTTGAAGTCAGTGAACTTCAAGACGATGGAAAGCCGCACCTGCCCCGGACTCTATTTTGCAGGTGAAATTCTCGATATTGATGGCGTAACGGGGGGCTTTAATTTCCAAAGCGCATGGACGACCGGGTGGATTGCTGGGCAATCGATGGGGCAGTTCTAAACTGATGATGGTCGTCAAAACATAAGCGTCCCCTGAGCGGAGTCGAAGGGGACATTCTGGCTGGGTTTTGGCTTCGACTTCGCTCAGCCAGCATAGTCTCTGGAACGGTTACGTCAAAACTTGTATGCCAAGTATCGTGTGTTGCCACCCATAAGTTCCTTGAAATAGGCGATCGCCTCATCTGAAAGTGACGGCCAGGCGTCCAGATGCACCGCAAGATGCCCGACTGCAACTGTATGTATCTCAGGCTGCTCGACTGCCAAAGGTGGATCGGTATTCCAATTCATCAGATTGGACGTATATCCGCAGATATCACAAACAATCTCAGAAGGATTGCGTTGATGGTGATACGAACTTAGTACGTGACAAACTTTATCAAAGTCGTCGTTTACGGCACAGCATTTAGGACATCGGAGCGCCCAAATATCCATCGAGAAAGCATATTGCCAAGTCACTCCAATGCCCAGAGCCTCACCGATATGCTGCCTCGAACCGACATATCGACTGGAATAAAACCACTGTCGGTATTTTGGATAAACTAGCTGAATTGTATTAGCTCCAATATTCAGAGTAATACCGGATATTGCGCTCTGAATCCACCCTGCATGGAGACGGTTCAATGATTTCTTTCCGAATCAAGTCATGTTCAACATTCTGAGCCTGCAATGATGCATCTTCAATAGATATATCAACCCGGACAAAGTGTTGAAAGAATATACCCATCGGTTTTACATCACACATGTGTCGGGGCAACAGAAACAGGTGAGAAGAAGACTCAACCCGTATTTCGCATTCCCGCCGCAATTCCATTAATCGTCAGCAATGCTCCCCGCAAGAGTTCTCCACGGCTATAGCGCGACCGAATCACCCCAGCCGCCGTCGTGTTTTTGTGATGCCGCAGTCGCTTCAACAACGACACCTGCAAGAAGCCAAGGGGCACAATCGTTCCATTGCGAAGCTGAACCGAACGCTGTAGCTCTGGGTCACCATCGAGAAGCTTTTCATGGCGCGTGATTTGCAGAATCAGATCTCGCGTCAAGTTGTACTCATGGGAAATTTGGTCGAATAGCTTTTTGAACCGAGGCAAATCTTCGGGGTTGCTCAACTCGTGAACATAGTGACTCGCAATCTGAAGATCGACCTTTGAAAGCGTCATCTCAACCTTTGAAACCACCATGCGGAAAAATGGCCACTTGTAGTAGAAGTAGCGCAGCAGTTTCATGTTTTCTTCGGGATTTTCTAGGAAGAAATCATTGAGGGCAGTGCCCACGCCATACCAGGCCGGGAGCAAGAACCGCGTCTGCGTCCAGCTAAACACCCAGGGAATGGCTCGGAGTCCTGATAGTCCCTTCTTTTTCCCACCCCGGCGAGCCGGACGAGAGCTAATCTGCAACTGACTGATTTCCTCGATCGGCGTCACCTGATTGAAGAAGTCGATGAAGTCGGGTTGTTCGTAAATGAGTTCGCGGTAATGTCGGCGCGATCGCACCGCCAACTGCTCCATGATGTCGTTCCAGGGTTCAATGGCATCAAAGCCATTGTTCAGCAAGCTGCCCTGCATCACTGCACTGGTCACCGTCTCTAAGTTGTAGAGCGCGAGTTCAGGCAGGTTATACTTCGACGCCAGCACCTCTCCCTGCTCCGTAATCTTGATGCGTCCGCCCACACTGCTTCCAGGCTGAGCGAGCACTGCTTCATAGGCAGGTCCACCGCCGCGCCCCACAGATCCGCCCCGTCCGTGAAAGATGCGCAGTGAAATGCCATAGGGCTCAGCTGTTTTTTGGAGCGCATGTTGAGCTTTATGAATTTCCCAATTGCTGCTCAAAAAGCCAGAATCCTTGTTGCTGTCAGAATAGCCCAGCATGATTTCTTGCAAATCTGGCATGAACGATGTCAGCTTCTTGGGATCGCCATTCGCCAGGTAATGCCGATAGAGTGGTAACTTAAACAGCTCATCCATGACTCCTGGAGCGTTCCGCAAATCTTCTACGGTTTCAAACAAGGGCACAACCAGCAGATTGCCAACCCCGGTCGCCGGGTCATAGAGTCCAGATTCTTTCGCCAGCAGCAAGACTTCAAGCAAGTCACTGACATCACGACACATGCTAATCACATAGGTTTGGCAGATGGATGAGCCAAATTCTTGATGCAGTTTCTTGACGACTCGAAATGTTTGAACGATTTCCTTAGTGATATCGCTAAACGGCAAGTCATTGGGAATAAGCGGTCGGCGAGTTTGCAACTCTTTAATCAGCCACTCTGTTTTCTCGGCTTC
>JAYKJC010000448.1:0-3213 GCA_035285885.1 Leptolyngbyaceae cyanobacterium
GGGCGAGTGCGGTTAGATGTGCGTCGCATCAACGCCCTGCAACTCGACCAAATGGGCTTCTCGCCTGAGCAGGTGGCGATCGCCCCCTATTGCACCTATCAGGACGAAGGGCGCTTTTTCTCCTATCGTCGTTCTCGCGAGAAAAAAGTCCAGTGGTCTGGAATTGCTGCCAACTAACGGTTCAAGTCCGTCCACCGATATTGATAGGGAGTCGTTGCCGCTCCCCAGACTTGATTGCCCGTTGCATCAAATCCTCGATCCCAGGTGTCCATGCCGTCTTCGTGAAGAACGATGGTGTTGGTGATGGTGACGGCTCCCTGAAGAGATGCTGGACATCCACCAATCGGTGTTTTGCCGATATATCCCAATGGTGAGGGGCGGAGAAAAACGCGACAGACCATTTCTCCCACGTCTTCATGACGGACGATGCGCTCTTCTAAGGGGCGATCGCACAACCCCACCCACGGCTCTAGCTCAGGCGGGCGAAAGGTAATGGACTGCACACTGTTTGTCAGGGGATCGGGGGCGATCGCCAAAAAACGCTGACGATACGGCTCTTCCAAGCGCTCGATCAACGCCTGCTCCTGATAGACAAATCTCGCTGTGGGAAAGCGCTCCAGCCCATCCCCATTCAGCCCAATCTCACAGGTGGTCATCTGTACCGCCACGAAGCGATCGCTTTCTTCGGCTTGTTCGGAGGTGTCCATTACCCCTTGTAAGCGACTGAGAATGGCGTCTGCATGGCGTTCCAGATCCACAGTCGTGTCCCGTCCCTCCAGTGAGGCCGATTGCTTGGCTGTTTCCAACGATTGAGAAGAATGGCGAGAATCGAATTCTGTCAGCCACTCATCTGTAGGGGAGAGAGCAGTGGCGATCGCCGTTTCCATCTGCATCCCCACAACGACGCCTGAAAGGATACTCAAATAAGCGAAGAATGAACAGTACAGTCGTCTGCGCTGGATCAGATTCGGATGAAAAAATTTAGACATTTAAGATGACAATACAATATGTTCTTACCGAGAGGTTCGTCACCAGGCATTCATCACTGAGCATTCATTACGGGCATGAATCGCCCAGGCAGAACATGCGGCACGTGACGACAGGAGAATCACTGCGGCGATGCATCGGACAGTCATGATTCACACAAATCATGCAGTCGGCATGGGCATAGACACACAGATCAGATGCGGTATAGAGACTGACCTGCTGACTCAGATATCCTCGGGCTTCCAGCTCAGAAAGGCGATCGCAAATCAGGAGAGCATGGTCAACGCCTAACTGTTCACGATTGGCATTAATTGAACTCAAGACGGTGCTGAAGCTTTGATTTTCTCGATGAATTGCAACAACTACTTGCTGACGCTGACTGCTGAAGCAAATGGGCTTGGTCGTTGAATAGGAGTAGTAATCTTTGTATTGAATCGTGACGCTGCCATCGGCATATTGTCGCGTGCGGATGCGGCGATGAAACGGAATGGAAAATTCTCCACTCTTATCTAACTCGTACCACCAGGTTTTGTACCAGGCGTCGTGCGGCAGATTTACAATAGTGTGAATTTGGCTCGGTGACAAGCGAGCATTCGTCAAGGCCGCTAGCGCATCTGACAGTGAAACGTGGTGTACAACGGTTCTCAGCCCAGACGAGCAGCGGGTCAGGTGAGCCATCTCGCGTTCACACTCGTTTGCCGATTTGCCTTCACAGGGGGCAAACGGCTCAATCTCTGGGTCTGAGTCCGCAGGAATACAGTGAATGCGATCGTAGGTGAGAACTGCGTCTACGGTGTCCCCGTCAGGTGTTCTAACCCCGATGATTGAGGAAATTTTTCCAATTTGATGTAGAGGTGCGATGCGTTGCAAGCAATCAGCTAAGAGCGTTTTTAGCGTTGATTCATCGGCGATCGCCAATGCAATCTGCACCTGATCAATAGGACTGGTAACCGTACCCGACGATCGACTTTCCCCTGACCCACTTGTGGGGTGATGGACAAGGCTTTGATCTACGATTCGGTTGTACATGTGCGATCGCCCTTGGTAAACAGCATGGGGGAGAACAGCAGTCGATACAGCGCTGTGCGCTGAGGTTAAACAAGGTTGTGTGGGGCGCACCGCGCCCCACACAACCTTGCTTGTATTTAATGCGACAGCATATCGCTATAAACAGCACTCGAACAGATGAAGCCGATATAAAACGAACTTATGTTTTAGGTTAAACGAACTTATCTAATTCTGAGGGACATGAAAAGCCTCTTTCAAAAATCTCGCTTTGTTTTAACAGAACTGTTACGAACTGATTGAATCTGCGACAGAGCGTTGTGTTTTGTTGGAAAAGTCAACACAGCCGAGATTGAGTGCTATCGCAACGTGCGACAGCAACCTAAAGAGAAGGGGAAAAAGAAGAGGCGATCGCCCTATTCAGGCAGATCGTTTTCAGGCAGATCATTTGGATCAATGCCTTGCGATCGCAAATAGGCTTCCAGACGTTCCCTGGCTCGTCGTTCTTGCTCTGCGCGTTGTCTTTCTTGCTCAGTCCGTAAGCGTTCTTGCTCTTCGGGACTCAGGTGACGGTTTCCCTGGGCGTCGTACCACGTCAGAATTTCTTGAGATAACCCACCCACGTGTCCGTGATAGCGACCCATGCCCAACCCTGCTTCTGGCATCCAATAGGGCTCACCAATTTGTAACCGATAGGTTCCCTCTTCCAGTTTGTAGACTTCAAAGGGCTGATGTCGATCGCGTTGCCAAAACTCAGGATTGTAAATGATGTAATACAGCACCCCTAACCGAGCATAGATGTCCATCTTTCTGGTGTACTCATCACCGGGTTGATGAGACACCATCTCCAACACCAAAATCGGAGGAATGCCCTGTTCTTCCCACAGGACGTAGCTGCGTCTCGACTTGCCGCCCTTTTTGCGTTCTACGCCCAAACTGAGAAACCCATCGGGCACGACGGGCACCAGGGGACTTGGCCCGGTTGTGTGATAGATAGCCATATCGACCCCAAAATACCAATCCATGCGGTCAGACCACAGATGAGTCAACAGCAACAGCAGCAAATTGGGCAGGAGATTTTGATCCTCGTTATCCACAGGAGTATCGTCTGAGCATGGAAGTTCATCGGCACTGGGTAACGATTGATTGACGGATGAAAACATCATGGGGTTACTCCGTAGCCTGAGCGATGAACTCATTATAGGGTGGTTCTAAAAATGA
>JAYKJC010000449.1:0-4164 GCA_035285885.1 Leptolyngbyaceae cyanobacterium
CAAGAAAAGGGCTTCGATCGGACTGAGTAGAAAAAGACTCCAGAATACGGGTTATGCGACTTGCTCGCTGTGGATCAAGATCATGGTGAACTCCATGCCAATGATAAACACTGGCAGTTGGCTCGTAAATAATCTTCATACCATTAGATATTACCTGCTGCCCCCACAACCTGTCCTCGATGTTCGAAATTGCATTGTCAAAGGGAAATCGAGCCCAAGTTTCTCGCCGAAAAGCGCTATTTGCATTGTGGAAAAAGGGGTCTTTCAATTGAACGATTTTATCGAGTCCAAAAAGATTAATAAGGTCACGTTTATCGAGATCGCTGCTGAAAGACAGTGGTTGTTGACGCCCGTAGACTCCGGCAACGTCTGGATCATTAAGGTCACGAATCAAGTTCTCAAGCCAGTACTCGTCTACTGCAATGCAATGACCCGAAAGGCACACAACAACCTCTCCGCTCGATTCTCGAATGCCGTCATTAATTGCTTTACCCGGACAAAACTTTTCGATATTTACGATCTTCACCCTAAACTCCCGCGCCCGCAACAGAGTAAGATCCGTTGACCCATTATCAACAATAATTACCTCGAAGTTCTTGTAATTCTGCTTAAATACGGATCGTAAACATGGGCTAATCCATCGTTCCTCATTCTTGGTGCGGATAATGATTGAGACTAAAGGATCTCTCGACAAGGGCGTCACTGTTCTGGATTCCTTTTAAGCTTACGAATCTCTAAGGCAGCCTCTGCAAGGGCAAGATCCTCCTCATGGTGAATATCAATTCCAGTAAAGTCATCGTCGTTAACAATAATGTCTACTCGGTCGCCCGTTCTTCGGCCCTGACGCACTAGGTGCGCTCGAGTAGCGCAAGTAAGCCCCGTATCTTCCCGAACGATCGTCCGCCTGATCTGGCGTGATGCATAGACTGACATCCAATCCCTCAAGCGTACCCAGGTGCCGTCCTCGTTTTGCTCCCAAAAGTTCTTGTGCGTCCGATGCCCTACGAACACGCTCTCCAGCAACGGAAAGCGACGAAGACGACCTACGGCATCGTCGATCCAACTGGGGTCACGGAAGATATCTGTTGTCGTAAGAAAAACCACGATGTCGAACGCTTTACCCGATGATTCCTCATAAGTTACGAGCGCGTGCTGCAAGGCCTCCTCCGTGGTCGTATGATCCTCTGCCAAATTAGCCGGCCTTAAGAATGGTACCAACGCCCCCGCACTAGAAGCAATCGATGCGATCTCCCCGTCATCTGTGCTCACCAAGACAGTGTCCACACAACCAGCAGACCTCGCATGTCTAACTGCTCGCTCTATCAGGGTTTCTCCATCAAGTGACCTTAGGTTCTTTCGGGGCAATCCCTTTGAGCCACCGCGGGCTAGGATAATCGCAATGATCGACATGAGGGCTAAGGCTCCAATGGTCGTTAACGACCCTAATGTGTATTGTCAACCGAGGCGTCGGTGAGAACCCTAGCCCACGCAGAGAGTGATGCCCCACTGCGGTAGTGTACCGCAAGGAAGGTGCTCACCGCATGCTGGGTCTCTGGCGAACACCACCAATCATTGACATTATCTAGTTTAGATAGAAGAAATGTTATCAAGGACCCTGGATGATTGTGAAAGATTCCGACTTCAGCCAGTTGCTGAAAGTCGGATTTCGAGTGATCGTTAACCTGAAAATAATCGCCACTTACGATAATTAGGGTGGGTTGGTTGATGAACAACGAATCGATTATTGAAGTAGATAAGCAGTCACAAATATGTAGACACCCGAAAATTCTCTTTCTGAATCCTCCCTCATTATACTCAAATTTAATATCTGAGACCTGCCTGCGTCTAAGTAGCTTCTCTAATAAATCACCGCGGTCTCGCTGACGTCCGCGGAGTGTAACGCGGTGTCGAGACTTGCGTGAGATCGTGCAAGCAAGATCTATGTGATTATTAATATATACATCGTAATCCTCCGGGCGATAAGGGTATTCAGTGAGATGACTCCGACCGCTAGAGCTAGTGAAAACTATTTCGAAATCTTTCGGAATAGGGAACGGCCTGAGAGTTCGTCTCTGTCCGAGGAAGTGATTAATGTAGAATGGGATAACCTTTTTGTGCTTCCAGCCCCAGCTGAGGTAGACATTTGTATATTCAAGTTCATAGTCTCGGAACCAAAAATTCTTGAGGCAGCTATAATTAAAGGAGTGCGGAGCACCTATTCTTAATGGGACTTGACCTTGATTATTTCTCGTCAGAACCGAGTACAGTTTGAGCTTATCGTCACTCGACCAACAATCTTGAGAAAATATAACTTTGTTGCGTGTTTTACGAGAGGAATATAAATCCTGATAGAAAGAAATTTCCTCAAGATAGATCCTTGGAAAAAATTCAACTAAGCGTATCGATAACCAATGTGCGAAAGAAAAGCCCCCCAGTAGCGATTGACATTTTTCAGAGATGGCTTGTCTTTTGTCTTCGAGAACTTCTTTGCGCTTCACCGTGCCAACAGATGAAACAGATCTTATTCTCCCCATCGAGTAAACCGCCAGTAAGATTTTTTCCAATCGACTGAATTGAGTTTTGTATATAACAGTTTCGATTCCAAATGTTGGCACTAATTTTATGAACTGGTTATTTTTTTCGACGTTGAGTATGGTTTCCGATTGATCAGAATAAGTAGTTTTTGCTATATAATCAGCATAGGTCTCGGATCGGCAAAGGGTCAGGAAAGATCCGGTGTCTGAGGGTACATTTTTAAAATTGTAGGTCGAAAAAGATCTCTTGGGTGATGAGTTAAACCAGATGTAAAGGGCAGAGTGGGAGAAGAAGTGTACCCAGCAAGAGATTAAAAATTTGAAGTCTTCGAGGCTAAGCATCTCATCAGAAAGTTCACTCGCTAGACCTTCTCCGATAATGACCTCAACTTCTTTCGCAACGCGCCAGTCAGAGCAGATTTCCATACACGAATTATTTTTCTATGAGACTTCTTATTATAGCGCATGCCATCAATATGGATGGGCGTGCTGCGAGTCAAACCGTCACTGACAAAATCCCATACTTTCAGTCGGCCGGATTCGAGCTCACAGTGGTCTCGGCAGTCACGGGTGAGCGCAGCCAGCTGTATAAGCATGCCCAGGTGCTACCTATAGCGCCCGTGGCTTTGAGATTTGATCTGCGACACCATTTTCGGAAGGTTTTCGCGCAAGGCACCTGGCAATATCGGCTCGCGAGCCTGACCTCAACACTCGTACTCGGTGTGCCTTTGCTCATTGAGCGACTCATCAACCGTGTGGAGTCTCAAACATCCTGGTCCGTCTCTGCATTTCTTGTCGCCTGGTGGCTGCACCGGCAGCAGCGCTTCGATGTTGTTTTGAGTTCGGGCGGAGCAATGTCCGCCCACGTCGCGGGCTACTGGCTCAAGAAGTACTCCCAGCTGCCTTGGGTTGCCGAGATTCATGACCCGCTTGTTTATCCGGAATGGGATAAGAGCAGTACTCAGCTTCGTTTGAGCCAATGGCTGGAAGAGAGAATTTGCACTGTGGCGGATGCAGCGGTGTGGTTCACACAGCGAGCAAGGGACAGAGCCCTGGAGCGTTACCCACAGCTCGCAGGGCGCTGTCATGTCGTCTACGCAGGTGTTGATCGACCCCGACGGCTGGTTAAGACCGCCGCTCTGCAATCGGGACAGCCTCACTTTGTGTTCGCGCACTTTGGCTCACTCTCGCGCACAAGGAGTCTTCGAGTATTTCTCGAAGGACTCGGAAAACACCTCGAGTCATATCCGAGTGACCGACCATTGATACGCGTGGAGATCTACGGTGGTTCGCTAGACACAGACTCGTTGAGTTTCATCGGTGGTTGTGGTCTGGAGGATGTCGTCACTCAAATTGGCCGTTTGGAGCGAGATGAGGAGACGGGTCAAAGTGGCCGGGATCGGGTTCTGCAAAGGATGACCGAGGTGGACTGTCTGCTCTTGTTGCATGGCCAGCAGCCCGTCTGCGAGGAGTACATTCCCTCAAAACTGTATGAGTACCTCTGGATGGGCCCGGTGGTGCTCGGGGCGGTCTGGAACAACCCAGAACTTGAATCAATTCTTCTCGCTCAGGGACACCTGCCGGTAAGAGCTGATGATGTGGCTCAATATGCACGAAGCATCGAAACCCT
>JAYKJC010000450.1:0-10825 GCA_035285885.1 Leptolyngbyaceae cyanobacterium
TGTCGAATACCCTTGATCCGCTGGTTCAAAAGCGACTCGCTCAAATGCGCTTTGGCATGACGGGAAAATAGGCAGATAAGAGAACTTCAATCAATAGCGTCCCATCATCGTGAGAATTCCTTGCTGCCCCAGAAGAATCTCGCGGACAAGGCTCAAAATACCGACCCACACAATAGGACTAATATCCACACCGCCCCAGGGGGGGATCACCTTTCGAGTTGGAGCTAGGAAAGGCTCTGTCGGCCATGCCACCAGATTGAAGGGCAACGCGTTTAGATCCGCCTCTGGATACCACGTCAGCACAATACGGAGAATAAACATCAGAATGAAAAGTGCCAACAGGAGCCCGATTGAGAGATTGACGATGTCAGAGAAAGCCATATCTAACCCATTGCTTAACATTCTGTAATTGTAGTTCGTTCTGTCTCAAGCCGTGAAAAAGTCCGTTACGGATTCCCGATGAAAAAAGGGTCGAAAGCAGACAGACAGCAAGCTTTTTTGTCGGCAAGCCTGTGAGTTCTCCAAGATTCTCGCAACTGACTTCTCAAGAAACAGCCGCCAGAGTACTATAAGGAAATACAAAGTTATTTGAAGGCTTTAGAAGAACCATGACACCTTCCCTGGCTAACTTCCTTTACAGTCTGCTCGCTGGAGCAATCATCGTTGTTATTCCTGTGACGGTTGCACTCATCTTTATCAGCCAAAGCGATAAGATCCAGCGTGGATAATCGCTGAATCATCATTGCTTGGCTTTAATGCAGTGCTTTGTTTTGCAGTGCTGTTGGTATGCAGTAATTTGTTTCGTTGGGTCGCTTCCTGTTGTCACTGTGACTGTCACTCATCCTGATGTGTACAGGTTCACGTTGCAGGAGCGGCTTTTATTTTGACGACAGTTGTGCTAAGTATTCATGCTTAGGCATTCAAGGTTGATGCTCAAGCTCGTCTCCTGATAGCTCCTAATATTGGGATTTGCAATCGCGTTAAGCACAAAAACGGTTGTGTGGGGCGCGCTGCGCCCCACACAACCGTACTTAACCAAAGCGCCGAGCGCTGTATCGGATAATTATCGGATGACTTAAGGAGACTTTTCTTAGAATAGAGGAGACGAGCATCAAGCAAAGGCACTGGGAACCAAGTTTGCAGATTAGGGGCACCTCTGCTACGGTACTTGGGAATTCTATTGTTATGTGTAGTTTTGCATGCACATTCCGATGGGTGTTTTAACAAGGCTTGCTCGTGTTCGGCAAATATATTAGTTGAGAGAACCATCAAGGTAAGGCGAAATGGTCAATTCTGATTTCGGACCCGCATTTATATTAGGCGTTGCACTCGTGTTGTCAGGAGTTGCCCTGTATGGCATGCGGTCGTTTCGGCCAGAACTATCCAGGGATCACGATATATTTTTTGCGGCGATCGCCCTGGTCAGTGGCCTGATCTTGATCTTTCAGGGCTGGCGACTCGACCCATTGCTGTTCTTAGGGCAATTGTCGCTGGCAGGTTCAGCAGGTTTCTTTGCATTCGAGAATATTCGCCTAAGAGGCGTGACCACGGAGCAAGCAAAGAAGAACACACCCATTGTTGACGACGATCGCCCGGTGAGTCGTCGCTATGAGTACGACTATGAGTACGACTCAGAATTTGATGAGCTTCCGTCGCGTGAGCGTCGAACGTCGAGAAGCATTCGTGCCAGCCGGGACAGTCGGGCAGCAGCGTTTGAGGATGACTACCGCAGCGAACGTCCCCGTCGTACCCCTTCTCCCTCATCGAGTCGCCGACGCCGCCTGGAACCCGATGAAGACTATCGTCGCCCCGCTTACGACCCTGAGCCTCGTCCCCGTCGGCGTCTTCCCCGAGCCCGTCGTCCTGAAGATGAGCGCCCCGTTGAACCCGCCGCCACATGGGATGAGCGTCCCGTACGCGACGAGTGGGATGAGCGTCCCCAGCAAACGGACAGACCGACATGGGATGTCAATCCATTAGATGCTGGAACCGATTCAGTGACTCGTTCGGATGATGCACCCGCGCCATCTGGAGCAGGTTCGACCTACCGTGCTGGAGGACGAGAGCCCAAGTCTTTGTCACGCTATCGTCGTCGTCGCGCATCATCTAGCGGTGGCTCCTCTTACCGCTCAGGTTCGGATGAGAGAGCGTCTGAAAGCTATGCTGATTATCAGCCTCTCAATGAGTCAGGCGCTGATGACGATAATTACTAAGGCAGGCAGTCTCGCATATCGCATCTTGTCATCCAGGCAGGACAACAAGAGTGGCTTGGCATAATCGATTTTGCTGATGAGATGCTGGTGTAAATTGCTTTTCTTGAGAAGAGTGATGGACGTGCGATCGCCAGTCTTGTTTCTAATTTCATACCACTGATTTCATAGGGTGCATTGCTGACCAGCAATGCACCTGTTTTAATGGCTGGGGTTTGTGCCGTGGGGGAACACACCACCCTCTTCACAACTGGCCTGAGGGTTTATAGCGGTTTGCAACCGCGCTAAGGACAAGGACACGTGTGCTTAACCAAAGCGCATAGCGCTATATTCATAAGATTTTGTGGCAAATGCAACACGAATGATGCCACTATCCATTAAGCTAATACATTCGGCGTTATGACTGGCATTACTCTCTGAAACGCATTTCTGCGAGGGATTGTGTTCCAACAGAGATGGATGCCAGCGATGGGTGCCAGAGCGATACAATCGCTGATGAGAGTGACATTCCGAGGCAAGAGCGGTTCGATGGGGTTAATTGTTCAAAAATATGGGGGAACGTCTGTTGGGTCGGTTGAGCGGATTCAAGCGGTGGCTCAACGGATAAAAACAACAGTCGCACTGGGCCATTCCGTGGTCGTCGTTGTGTCTGCAATGGGTAAAACGACGGATCAACTGGTGGGTCTTGCCAATCAACTGACCTCGAAGCCCTGTCAGCGTGAAATGGACATGCTGCTTTCTACTGGAGAGCAAGTGTCGATCGCCCTTCTCAGCATGGCGCTCCAAGAACTCGGACAGCCTGCCCTTTCGATGACGGGCGCACAAGTGGGCATTGTGACGGAAACTGCTCATACCCGTGCCCGCATTCTCACTATTAACACTGAGCGGATTCAGCGTCATCTCGCCGACCAGAATGTGGTCGTGGTGGCAGGCTTCCAAGGCATTGCCCGAACCGCAGACTTGGAAATTACTACCCTTGGACGAGGCGGCTCGGATACGTCGGCGGTGGCTCTAGCCGCTGCTCTTAACGCGGAAGCCTGCGAAATCTACACGGATGTTCCCGGCATTCTCACCACCGACCCACGCATCGTGCCAGAGGCTCGGCTGATGACGGAGATTACTGCCGATGAGATGCTGGAGCTGGCAAGTTTAGGCGCAAAAGTGCTCCATCCCCGCGCGGTTGAAATTGCTCGCAACTATGGCGTGACCCTTGTGGTGCGGTCGAGCTGGACGGATGAGCCAGGAACGCGAGTGCTGTCGCCTGTTCCTCAGCCTCGATCCCTGGAGGGAATGGAAATTTCTCAACCCGTTCACGCCGTGGAACTCGATGCCCATCAGTCGAAGGTGGCGCTTTTGCGGGTGCCCGATCGCCCTGGCATTGCCGCTACCCTATTTGGCGAAATTTCTGTTCAGGACTTGGATGTAGATTTAATTATTCAATCCATCCATGAGGCGAATACGAATGACATTGCCTTTACGGTGAATCGAACGTCGCTGAATCGGGCGGAGTCTGTAGCGGAGGCGATCGCCCCCACCCTACGACACCAGCCTACAAATTTGGACGAAGCAGAAGTTCTGGTGGATCGCAACACCGCCAAGATCAGCATTGCTGGAGCCGGAATGATTGGACGTCCGGGGGTCGCGGCCCAGATGTTCACTGCGTTAGCCGATGCGGATGTCAACATTCAGATGATTTCCACCTCTGAAGTGAAGGTTAGCTGTGCGATCGCCGTTGAAGAATGCGATCGCGCGGTGAAAGCCCTATGCGAGGTGTTTGAAATCCACAGTTCTGCCATTGATCCTGCAAATGTAGACCCCACACGGGTCGTCGCATCCAATCCCCATCTGCATCCTCCTGTCAGAGGAGCCGCATTGGATGTGAACCAGGCACGAATTGCCATTCGACATGTGCCCGATCGCCCAGGCATGGCCGCACTCATCTTCCGCACCCTGGCGAATCATGGCATCAGCGTAGACACTATCATCCAGTCCCAGCGGTGCCGCCTGATGGACAGCGTCGCCACCCGTGACATTGCGTTCACCGTGGCTCAAAACGATGCGTCTACTGCCGAGTCTGTCCTGCACACCATTGCATCTGATATTGGTACTCCAGAGATACATGTGGATGAGGCGATCGCCAAAGTCAGCGTGGTGGGTACGGGCATGGTGGGGCGTCCGGGTGTGGCGGCAACCATGTTCAAAGCGCTCGCCGATCAGCGCATCAACATCCAAATGATTACCACTTCAGAAATTAAGATTAGCTGCGTTGTGGACGAAGAATCGGGCAAGCAGGCGTTGCAGGCCATTCATGCCGCATTTCGGCTCGAAAAAGAGCCATCCTAATAGCGCTATGCGCCTTGGTTCAGTAGGGTAGCGCGAGACACGATACCCTACTCATCAGCAGACGGTTCTCCCCCATTCTCGTTATCGAGGTTCAGGGGGTTTAGAGAAGGAGATTGCTCAGTTCCAAACTCATTCGGATCTGTCCCATCGAGTTCAAATTCAAACGAATTAGGATCATTCAAATCCGACTCACCCGGCAGTGCCTCAGGGGACAGCGGGTCTTCAAAATTAAACTCTTCAAATCCAGGAAATTCATCTTCTGCTGTACCTGATTCAGGTAATGTGGCTAGGGCGACGCGATCGCCCCCAACAGACCGCAGCAAGTCCAGCACGTTGACCACATCATCATACAGAGCCGAACGAGACGCATACAGCACCATCAAGCCATCGGGACGATTTTGGCGATAGGTTCGGAGAGCCTCGATCAACTGATCCGGAGAAATAGGCTGCTGCTCTAAATACAGTTGTCCCACCGGGTCTACACTCACGATGATCATTTCCCGCATTTGGGTCGTGCCCGTTTCTGCAGCGGGCAAATCAACGTTAATACCCGACTGCCGTGTCAGCACAACCGACGCCAAAATAAAAAACGTCAGAATGCAAAAGATGACATCAATCAGCGGCAGAATCTCAATTCGAACGTCGTCTGATGTCGATTCCCAGTTTGTCTTCATGATGGTTGAACCAATCTTTAGTTGGCAGGTTGCTCTGTTTCAGTCTGCGAAGTCGATTGACCAGACTCTTCGGCGGATTCCGAGGGTGGCTCAGCCTCTGCAGATGCCTCAATCGGGTGATTGTTGTTGGTCGTGCTCACCGACTCAGATCGCTCAGCATGACTCGAATTAGGTGCGATCGCCTCATGGCTTGAAAGAGGGTGAGGGGCACCGAGTCGCTGACGCTTCAGCCAATCCTTTCGATACATCAGCTCCAGCTCGTTCCCCGCCTGCCGAAATACCTTCGCCTGCCCAGAAACCAATCCCTGAAAAAATCGGTAGAACGCCAAGCTAATAATTGCAATGATCAAGCCCGTCGCAGTGCTCAACAACGCTTCCGCAATGCCGAGCGTCACGCCTCCGGTGTCGCTCTGGTTGAGGTCACCTAAGCGAATCGACCCCAAGGAGCCAATCAGTCCCAACACCGTTCCCAACAGACCCAACAGAGGCGAAATCGCGATCACGGTTTCTAGAATTTTTTCGCCTTTACGCATCGCGGCCAACTCTTCATCTCCTGTGGCCTGGAGCGCAAGCTGAAAGATTTCCGGGTCTGGATCATCGAGTTCCAGCGCTGAATAGAGAAATCGTCCGACGGGTTGGTCGAAGGAACGACGAGCAATATCACGAGCGGCTCCCCACTCCCGACGAGCAGACTCTAAGACTCGACCTACAATTTCGCGTTCGCGGGTCAGGATTTTTGACCAAAACCAAATGCGCTCAATAATGGTGCTGAGTGCCATGATTGACAAAATCAACAGAGGCACCATCGCAATTCCGCCTTTGGTGAATAGCTCAAAGATATTCACTACGTCGTCTCTCCTCCCAACCTTTGATTCATCTAGAGTAACGCTGTCTTACGTTCTAGCCCTGCGTCAGATCAATATCAGCATGGCTGACTCCAGGGATTTCTTCTATAGACACTATGCCTGAATAGACACTATGCCTAGACTTATGCCTAACGCGACTTTCACGCCCAACCATTCCAGGATTAAGAAACACTCAATCGTAGGTCTGGCTTCCCATGATACTCACATAAAGTTAAAGCAATCCAATTTTAGTTCTATATCCGTTCATTTTTTGATCGTCCTTATCAAGGAAAAGTAAATCACTTGAAACCCATGTTGGAGTGTAGCGGCACAACCAGCCCAGCCACTCCGCCCCAAGAGGGGTTTACCTTGAATCTCCTAATCCCCACTTTTACATCGCTAGGCGCGTTCGTTAAGTGCAGTTGTGTGGGGCATGGTGCGCCCCACACAACTGTTTTTGTGCTTAAGGCGTTTGCAAACCGCTGTAAGGAGAAAGAAACTGAGTATCTGTCATTTCCAATATTTCCAAGGGGCGATCGCCCCTATCCGAAAAATCCTTCATCTCTAAAACCCTGATGATCCACCGGCAGTTCCCTGATCTCAGGTAGACCTCCGCGATACACTAAAGACCGTGGGGCTTACGTCATCCCCTTACGCAGGGATTCTACACACACCTAAGTCCGTAGGGCTATGTCTTCGACAGAACATTCTGGATAGAACATTCTGCCTCAGAACATTCTGCCTAGAAGGAGTCGAACTGGGTACCCCCTGGGTGTTACCCACAAGAATTGGAGCTTTCCATCATGAAACTATTTGGTTGGTATCGCATGTTAATGCGCAATCCACAAACTCGCTGGCTCGTCATTATCGGAAGCCTCTTGTATTTGATTAGCCCCATCGATCTCTCGCCTGACCTTTTTCCGTTGGTCGGGCAAGTTGACGACATTATTTTAGTGAGCTTGCTCTTTTCTGAGATGTTTCAGTGGCTATTGGGCAGCAATCAGGCTGATCTAGAAGAGAATAATGGATTTCAATCTCGATATTCGGAGGCTCCCAACGATCCGACTATCAGAACAGTTGATGTTGATGCTGTTTCAGTCGATGAAAAGACAACGCGTAAGAACAAAAACGCGTAAGAACAAAAACGCGTAAGAACAAAAAATAGTAAACAAAACATATAGCACTATGCGCGTTGGGCCAGTACTGGATCAACGCGCACACCCCTATAAAAACTTCAAGGGGGGACGTTCTGAGCGTCCCCCCTTGAAGTGAAAATTGCCCTACAAGTCAACAACGAATCTGTCGCAGTGATATTAGCAGATGCTCGGCTGTCGGTATATCCAACACATCAATCACAGACGACAGAAAGTTGGCGTGTGTGCGACGAACCAGCAGCATGAGACGTTAGTGCGATCGCCCTCAACTTTCTAACACTTTTTCTTTGAAAAGTTTGCCCGCACTGAATGCCGGTACAGTCGTCGCAGGAATCGTCAACGCTTCACCTGTTTTAGGGTTCCGTCCTTCTCTGGCTTTCCGATCACGGGGTTCAAATGTGCCAAACCCCACTAGCGTCACCTTTTGACCATCACTAACGGCCTCAATGATGCTGTCTAGCGCAGCTGAGAGGATAGCGTCTGCCTGTTTCTTGGTAACGCCTGATTTCTCAGCAATTTTATCGACCAATTCTCCCTTATTCATTGGCTATAAGCTCCTAGCAACTGGTTGGATTAACACGATATTTGCTGTGATTGTACATCAGGCTTTGCGAGAACACTCCTCAATCTCTCAAATTACATACAATTCAGCCATATTCAGCCATATCAGGAGATCCCGATCTCTGTTCCCTAGACCATAAACTAAAACCCCCACAATCCTTCTCAGAAAAGGATTGTGGGGGTTTTAATTCGAGCATTTTTGAGCCAAATTCTCAGAATTTTTCTTCCAACCCAAAAGTTACGAAATGCTTACTATTTTCTGGGCATGGCCCACCTACTTTTCAGTGAGTGACCACACCCCATCCCAATTTTCCTCAGGAGGATTGGCGAGCCAGTGGTGACACCGATGCAGTTGCACTTGCGCTGCTTTGTCATGGCCGTCAACCTGCTCCAGAATGCTCGAAAACTCCTCGATTGCCTGCTTGAACTGTTGCGCGAGATAGTATTCACGTCCTTGGTGATAGCGCTCAATTTTGAGTTTCTGGGCATCAGAGAGCTGTTCGTCGCGCAGGGCCACCAGTTCGTAGATGCCGACAGATTTATTTTTGCCCTTCACTCGAATCCGATCCAGTTCTCGAACCCACACGTGGTCTTTGCAAGGTTCGTAGGTATTCTCGCTTATGACAATGTCGCACCCGTATTGCTTGGTCGCGCCCTCAAGTCGAGCACTCAAGTTTACTCCATCACCGATGGCTGTAAACTCCAGGCGTTTGCTAGACCCAATATTTCCGCTGATGACGTGACCCGAGTTCAGACCGATCCCAATGCTGATGGGTTTGAGATTGCGATTTTGGCGATCGCGATTGAACCCTTCCAGCCGATGTCGCATTTCAACGCTGGTTTGCACGGCACGATACTCGTGGTCATCGAGCTTCAAGGGAGACCCAAAGACTGCCATGATGGCGTCTCCAATATATTTATCCAGCGTTCCTTTATTTTCCATTACAGCATCAACCATCAGCTCGAAATATTCGTTGAGCATGATGACCAGTTCTTCAGCCTCCATGCTCTCAGCAATGGTGGTAAAACTGCGAATATCAGAAAACAGGACAGAGACTTCTTTGCGATCGCCCCCAAGCTTCAACTCTCCAGAGGATAGAGCTTGTTCTGCTACCTCCTGACTCATGTATCGGTACATGGCGCTCTTCATCCGTTTCTCATCGCTAATATCGTCCATGACAACCAGTGCGCCATAGATGTTATTCTCATCTTCGACATCCGTAATGGAGTTGATGGACAGATTCACGCTGTGCTGCTCTCCGGCATCGGCAATGCCTGGCTTAGAGAGAAGAGTTTGCTCTGGGTAGTACTGTTCCTGATCTTGCTTATCTTTCGGATGCAGGGCACTATCGATACACTCGGCAAAGCTGCGCTCTTCGATGTGGATCAGGTCACGAACAAACTGCCCTTCAATGGGGTCATCGGTCTGTAAATCCAGGAGCTTGAGGGCGCTTTCATTCGCTGCAATGACTCGTCCTTCTCGATCCGTTGACAATACCGAGTTAGAGAGCGATCGCAACATATCTCGCTGCATCTGCTCCTGTTGCTTAACGGTCTGGAAAAGCTTTGCATTCTGAAGCGCTACACCCGCCTGGATATTAAACGCTTTCATGAACTCCATATCATTCCGATTGAAGCTGGCTTTCCAGCAGTCGGGAGCATCTGGCCACGTGGCTGGATTGTAGTCAGGATAATCGCCCTGCCGCTTCTTGTTAATGAGCTGAGTGACGCCAATCAATTCATTTTTAGCGTTAAACACAGGCATGCAGAGCATGCTACAGGTACGGTATCCAGATTTTTCATCAGTTTTTTTTGCCGTCTCAGCGTTTTTGTGGTCATAGAGGTCAAACGGAATAATGAGCGGTTCACCCGTCGTCGCCACTTGACCTGCAAGCCCTGCATCACTTGGAATTCGAATCTCTTGCACAACTCCCTGGATGGGAATCTTTGTCCACAATTCCGTTTTGTCTTCGCTCAAGAGCCACAGTGTACTTCTGTCCGCCTGCATGAGCTCCTTGGCTTCATCCATGACTCGTTTCAGCGTTTCTTCCCGGTCGAGGCTGCTTTCACTGAGCGCCTTGGTGGCTTTCATCAAGGCGGAGGCAGCTCGCTGGCGTTGGGTGGCTTTATAGAAGGAGCGAGACGACTCCAGGATCAGTCGAATAGACGGCGCAAACTCGTCAAATACGGCATGATCGTCTTCTGTAAAGCCAGCCAAATCAATCTTTTCATCGAGAGACGCGAGAGGATCGTAGTCCCGTTTGAGTTTGTTGATCAGTTGGACGACAGCAACCAGATTTTCCTGTGTGTCTAACAGAGGAAGCACCAACATCGTATAGGTGCGGTATCCCGTCTCCTGATCTTTGATCTTGGCAAACTCTGCACGGGGGTCGTTGTAGAAGTCAAACGGGATATTAATCACTTTCTTGAACGTCGCTGACTCTCCGGCAATCCCCATAGATGTTGGAAATCGCAATTCTAAGTTATTACCGTTTTCATCCTTCGCAACGATAGACCACAACTCATTTTTGTCTTCATCGAGCAAATAAATGGTTGTGCGATCCGCATTTAAGAGTTCGCCTGTTTTTAAGGTGATGGATGTCAGCATTTCGTTGAGAATGGCATCAAACCCCTGGCTGTCGAGCAGCGAATCCAGCATCGATAGGGTTTGATTGACCACCTCAAGCTTCTGCTCAACATCGGTGACCACTTGTTTGAACGTGTCTTGTTTCAGGGGGGCGAGAAAGGCAGAAAAACTGCCTCTCGTGGTGGTTAATGCCCCACTTGTAGGACTCGCAGACCGATTCGACACGTCATCTAAGAGGATCTCTGAAGGTGTCGCCTCTGAAGATTGCCCCGATGATTCACCACTCGCTGATGGACTACCAGTAGCGGATGAATGAAGGGGGGCATCGGCTGAAATAACTTGGACATCAACGACCGTCGCACTTACGGCGATCGCCTCTTCAGACACTGGCTGAGAAGGGTCGGAATTTGGCAAATGCGAAGAAGGAGCTGACATAGGTTCCTGTGGGAGT
>JAYKJC010000451.1:0-3204 GCA_035285885.1 Leptolyngbyaceae cyanobacterium
ATCCGTCAGTTCACCAAAGCTGTTTTGGCCCAAGCCCGTTCATCAGAAATATTTCACTGTAGTCCGTGCCTCAAGGTTCATCAGAGTTCATCAGAGAAGATCGCTTCGTTACCCAATAGAGGAGATCTATTAGAGGAGATCTATTCCTCTTGTGGACACAGCTAATCCCATGGCACACCGTTGAACGGCGATCGCCCCCTTAACTCCGGTCCACCTTTCTCTGCATACAAAGAACCAGAGCGCTAGAGGTACGGTAAGCCACCCCAGCCGCTTCTCATTTGTTTAAGTTTTTTGAAGGATAATCAGAATCATGACCCGTGAGAAGCGAGTTTAAGGCATCAAAGGCGTGTCCTGCGAGTTGGACATTCTTCTAATCGATGCTCTTTTATTGAACGCTCTTCTGAATGCGACGCTACGCATTACTCTGTTGTATGGAGGACTACTATGCCAATTAAAAACCAGCCCAACCGACCGTGGAATCGGATTATTGGAAATCTTCTACTCATCGGTTCGGGGCTTTACCTCCTTGTGAATTTACTTGCGCCTCAACTATTTGGGCCTGAAGTTCCGAAGGTGCCGTACAGCATGTTCATTCATCAGGTTGAAGACGGCCAGGTTGCCCGTGCGTCTGTGGGCCAAAGCGAAATTCGCTATCAGCTCAAGTCCGATATCTCACAGTCTGACATGGGGCAGTCGGAGCAGGTGTTAAGCACAACACCGATTCTGGATCTCGACCTTCCTCAGAAGCTTCAAGCTAATGGAGTTGAGTTTGCGGCTCAGCCCCCTTCGAACGGCAACTGGTTTACAAACTTACTCGGGTGGGTGATTCCGCCGCTCATTTTTGTGGGGGTTTGGCAGTTGTTCATTGGTCGCCGAGCTGGAGGCCCCGCAGGAGCGTTGTCCATCTCTAAAAGCAAGGCCAAGGTCTACGTTGAAGATGAAGCTAACAAAGTGCGGTTCTCTGACGTTGCCGGGGTTGAGGAAGCCAAAGATGAGCTGGTCGAAGTTGTAACATTCTTGAAGAATTCTCAGAAATTCCTTCAGCTCGGGGCTCGGATTCCGAAAGGGGTGCTGTTGGTGGGGCCTCCAGGAACGGGTAAAACGTTGCTGGCTCGTGCGGTCGCTGGCGAAGCAGGGGTTCCCTTCTTTAGCATCTCAGGGTCAGAATTTGTTGAACTCTTTGTCGGTGCTGGAGCCGCACGGGTTCGTGATTTGTTTGAGCAGGCGAAAAAGCAAGCGCCCTGCATCATCTTTATCGATGAGCTAGACGCCATCGGTAAGTCTCGTTCGTCGGCTGGATTCTACGGCGGCAACGACGAGCGTGAGCAGACGCTAAACCAGTTATTGACCGAAATGGATGGCTTCTCAGAGGGAGAAGCGACGGTGATTGTATTGGCGGCGACCAACCGTCCTGAGAGTCTCGATCCGGCTCTGCTGCGTCCTGGACGTTTCGATCGCCAGGTGCTTGTCGATCGCCCCGATCTGTCAGGGCGTCAAGCGATTCTTGATATTTATGCGCAGAAGGTGAGGCTGGCGAAAGGTGTTGATTTGAAGGCGATCGCCGCCCGCACCCCCGGATTTGCAGGGGCAGACCTGGCCAACCTGGTCAACGAAGCAGCCCTGCTGGCTGCGAGAAACGATCGGGAAGCGGTGATTCAAGAAGACTTCAATGAAGCGATTGAGCGCATCGTCGCAGGACTGGAGAAGAAGAGCCGTGTCCTTAACGATAAAGAGAAGACGATCGTCGCCTATCACGAAGCAGGCCACGCCATTGTGGGTGCGGTGATGCCTGGTAGCAACCCCGTAGCGAAGATCTCGATTGTGCCCCGAGGAATGGCGGCTCTGGGTTACACTCTCCAGCTCCCGACAGAAGATCGGTTCTTGCTGAATGAGGATGAGTTGAAAGGGCAAATCGCAACGCTACTAGGTGGGCGATCGGCAGAAGAGGTGGTGTTTGGCAATGTCACCACTGGGGCCTCCAACGACCTCCAGCGGGCAACGGATCTCGCTGAGCGCATGGTCACCTCCTACGGGATGAGTCAAGTGCTTGGGCCATTGGCCTACGAGAAGGGACAACAGTCTAATTTCCTGGAAAGTGGCATGGGCAATCCGCGCCGTTCGGTCAGCGATCAGACGGCAGAAGCCATTGACCGAGAGGTAAAAGGCATCGTAGAGAATGCTCATCAGCAAGCTCGTGAGATTCTGGAAAAGAATCGTGAGTTGCTTGAAAGCATGGCGCAAACGCTTCTTGAAAAAGAAGTGATCGATGGCGATGCCTTGAGTCAACTTTTAGGACAAGCACAGTCCCTTGAGAAGGAGCGTACACACGCTGCCGTGTAGGTCTTTAATAGGAAACAAAACAAACCAAAACGAAAGGAGAGAACTGCGGTGCAGTTCTCTCCTTTCGTTTGTATGGGCAGAGCGAGACTCGAACTCGCATGACCGAAGCCGCCACATTTTGAGTGTGGTGCGTCTACCAATTTCGCCATCCGCCCGTGAGGGTTTAGATATTATAACGCCCTGACTTCATTTTTTGAAACTTAATCAGATTGAAACTTAATCAGAATTATATCGGTGTGCAAATGAGTTAAGCACAGGCAAGGGGCTTAAGCCCCTTGTTCACAGATTGATTTTGTACGTGACCCACTAGCACACTGCTATAACTCAATTTCACCCACCGATATGGGTATGCTTAGGGCATAGTGCGTCTCACCTGGTTCATCGTGCGCCTTAGAGCCATTGCCACCCATCGCCATTTTGGTTAAGACAGTTTTGTGGGGCGATACCGCCCCACAAAACTGTTGTCGTCCTAAGCTGTTTGTCTACACACCCATAACAAGGTTAAGGCGATGTCTAGCAAAAAAATACCTGCATTCCCGCGTTTTCTCCCTTAGGGAGAAAGCCCAAATCAACGGGTAAATTCATTCCTAGAAATCTCCTAAGGCAATGTCAAATCAACAGGAGGGAACATTCCAAATCTCTAATGAGACAAATAATGAGACAAAAATTCCTGAAAAAAATCGTCTGCTGGTCATCCTTAAAAATTAAGGAGATGGGGGTTGGGCAGGCACAACCCTATCTCCTTAACGCTCTGTTGAGGAACTCTGTCTGTGACTTTAAGATTTGACCGATAAGATACGTGTAGGCTTTGCTTGCTTCTGTAAAGTAGTAGGTGAGTCATTCAAGTGACATTTGCGGAGTCAC
>JAYKJC010000452.1:0-2555 GCA_035285885.1 Leptolyngbyaceae cyanobacterium
AGGGAAAGGCTGATGTCGATTAGGCTTCCGTCTTGCTTGAGGTGCTGAACCTTCTTATTGGAGACGACAAAATTATCGAGCGCTTGAGTAAAGAAGGTGTCGAAGATGCCTTGCTGCTCTTCGGGAATCAGGGGAAGGGGGCGATCAATGACGGTGTCAGCAGACCAACCGTATAGCTTTTCAGCCATCGAGTTCCAGGTCATGACGTGCTGATCTCGGTTGACGGTAATGATGCCAACGGGGGAGGCATCGACAATTGCCCGTAACAGATCATCCGTTTGCTTCAGCGCTTTCGTGACGATTTGCCGTTCGGTGCGTTCTTGCTTTTCTCGCAAGGCTCGCTCAACGGCTGGCCCCAGTCGCTCTAGCCGCTGCTTGAGAATATAGTCTGTGGCTCCTTGCTTTAGCGCCTCAATCGCCTGCTCTTCACCCAATACGCCTGATACGAGGATGAAGGGAATATCTGGACAGATGGCCTGCGCAAGCTGTTGAGCGGCTAATCCGTCAAAGGTCGGTAACACATAGTCAGCAAGAATGAGATCGGGCGATCGCCCATTCAGGCTATCAATAAAATCTTGGCGATTCGTCACTCGCGTGAGCTGACTACGAAGTCCACTCTTAGAAAGTGCTTGACTAATCAATTCCTCGTCAACTGGATCATCTTCAAGTAAAAGAATATCTAACATTGATTTTGAGGAAGATATCTGTGTTGATGGGCGAATGACAGATTGCATATCACTGCAAGAAGTACGGGTTAATAAGAGCTGGAATAAACACCTGTTGGATAAAACAAGCGCTGAATCAAGCACCTGCTGGATTAATGATAGTTAAATCTACACATTACAATTAATGCTATTAAACCTGAGTCTGTGTGATATTCACTCTCCCCTGGGATAGAGACCTGCGTTAGACCTCTAGGGTTCATCCTCACGTGAGGGAATTGCAAAATAAAACGTCGCTCCCTCATTTATCTTTCCTTCTGCCCAAATGCGGCCTTTATGGCGATAGAGGATGCGCTTGACGTTGGCAAGGCCAATGCCTGTTCCTTCAAATTCTTCAGCATTGGGCAGTCGCTGAAAGACCCCAAAAAGATATTGGGCATCGTTTTGATCAAAGCCAATGCCGTTATCACTGATAAAGAAGATGGTTTCGCCGTTTTCGCGCGTGCTGCCAATTGTAATTTTGGCCCGATCGCGAGAGCGAGTGTATTTCACAGCGTTGCCGATGAGGTTTTGCCAGACTTGTCGCAGCAAATTGCGATCGCCCTTCACCTCAAGTAAAGAATCAATCTGCCAATCGATCGTACGATCGTTAATTTGAGGTTCTAACTGGCGTCTGACCTCTCGAATCAACTGATCCATATTGACGGGCGTGTACTTCATTTCTGCCCGACCTGTCCGTGAGAATTGCAGCAGATCGTCAATTAAGTGACCCGACCGATCCGTTAGCTCATTCAACACGTCCAGGTAGTGTCGCGTTGTGTCATCAATGTTTGTCGGCTCGAGTCGCTGGAGCAGCAGCTCAACAAAGCCGTCAATTTGGCGAATGGGAGCCCGCAGGTCATGGGACACTGAAAATGCAAACATTTCCAGTTCCTTATTTAACAGTTCAAGTCGAGCCGTCCGTTGATGGACTCGCTCCTCTAGCGTTTGATTGAGCGATCGCAGTTCCTCAGCGGTTTCTCGTTGCTCGGTGATGTCAGTGATGAGTCCGTCAATCAGGGTTTTTCCGTTGAACGTCACCCGTGTTTCACTAATTTGTAGCCAGCAGGGGCGATCGCCCACCCCGTCCACTCTAATCTCCCGGTGCCATTGCTGCTGATCCCCCCGCTCAGCCTGACTCAACGCAAGATGCTGTCGGAAAAACTGCTGGGCGTCTGAAAAGGATTGCACACTCAGCAAGTCCAGCAGTCCATCGCTGGCTTCGATGAGCTGCCCGTCTAGCGTTGAGCGAAACACACCCACATTCAGTTCGTTGAGCAGAAAGCGGAGGCGAAATTCAAGTTCCCTGGCTTTGCGACGAATTTGTGCATTTTTCCAGACTGACCGCACCGCCTGCCGCAACCGCATGAAGTGCTTGGGAGACTTGATCACATAGTCGTCTAACCCCGCTTTCATTGCCTCAACCGCTATTTCCTGAGTTCCAGAGTTGGTGAACATGATGATCGGGCGCATCGGGTCATGAGATTTTACCGAACGCAAGACATCCAGTCCGGTGGCCCAGTTCAGCTCATAGTCGGTAACGACAAAATCAAAGTCATCGTCATCAAATGCTTGTTCAATACCGCTCCAGTCAACCGCTTCCCGAATAGTGATCTGAGGAAATTCTCGCTTCAATTCTCGAACCGCGAGCAGCCGATCATTCGGGTTGTCGTCAATTAGCAGAATTTTTGACAGTTCTTGCTCTGGCTCCATGAGTCATTGTATTTAGTAGGTTAAGTACGTCTGGACGACTAGTCCAGGTTAACTCTATTCATGCTAAGGCGTGTTTTAAAACTAGCTGAAAGGGTTGTTTTTTCGTGCGCAAAGCGCACGAAAAAACAACTTTTAAAGCAG
>JAYKJC010000453.1:0-5058 GCA_035285885.1 Leptolyngbyaceae cyanobacterium
ACATCTCCCATCAGCTTGTAGAAATCTCCCAGGTCTTGGGCGTTGCCAATCCGTTCTCCGTAGGGTGGGTTGCAGATCAGAACGCCATGTTCAGCCGGAGGATAAGCGTCTTGAATGTCCTGTTGAAGCAGTTGAGGGCGATCGCCCACCCCACACTGATAGGCATTTGAGCGGGCGTTTTCGATGGCGTCAAGATGGCGATCGCCCCCTACGATAGGCGCGAGCAATTCTTGCCGTTGTTGAGTCTCAGCATCTGACAACATCTGTTCCCACAGGGGAGCGTCAAAATCAGACCAGTGTTCGAATGCAAACTGTTCTCGAAATAGACCAGGAGCCATGTTGAGTGCTTTCAAGCTGGCCTCAATGGGGAGCGTACCCGAGCCACAGAGCGGATCATAGAATGCCAATTCCGGTGTCCAGTTCGTCAGGTCGATCAACGCGGCTGCAAGGGTTTCCTTTAAGGGAGCTAGCCCGACTGCTGGACGGTACCCCCGCCGATGGAGACTGCCACCCGAACTGTCTAGACTAACGACACACTGATTTCCTTGAATGTGGACAGTAATCGTGAGATCAGGCTGCTCAGTGTCGATGTCAGAACGTTCGTTGAACTGCTGACGCTGTTGGTCAACAATTGCATTTTTGACTTGAAGTGCCGTGTAGTGACTGTGATTGAGCTGTTCATTCTTGCCCGTCGCCCGAACAGAAAAGGTCTGACTGGGTGTTAGATACTTTGACCAATCGAATGCCTGGATGCCGCTGTAGAGCTGCTGAGGGCTCCGAGCTGAGCACGTGTGGATTTGCATCAGAATTCGGAACGGAATGCGAGCCCAGAGGTTGACACGATAGAGCAGAGGGCGATCGCCCGTAAACGATACTCCCGTAAAGCTGGATTCAACCTCTGATGCTCCCAACTGTCGCAGCTCATCGGCTGCAACCTCTTCCAAGCCTCGTGCAACGGTTGCAAAATATTGCATCCTTAGTCCTCTAACGTTTGAGAAGGGTTCCTGCTCGGCAAGAACCCTTCTCAAACTTTAAGAGAATTTGGCGATATCGCGCACTGTGCGCATCGGTTCAGTCAGGAAAATCTGAGCAGGATCAGCAATCCCGATCGGATATTTTTCCGCTGGGGATGGTCGTGTTGCAAAACCGTGAACTCGCAAAGTTAATGTGGTCAAGCTTGGTGTGCTTTAAGTTTGCGCCAAAAAAGTTAACCGCAAGAACAGTAGCCCCCTGGAGATCGGCACCTCGGAGATCCGCATCCTCTAGGTTGACGCCCATCATCATGGCATCGGTCAAATCAGCGTTTCGCAAATTTGCACGGGTTAAGTTCACGCCTCGTAAATCCAGTCCGTGGAGATCGGCACCCCGAAGGTTACATCCAACACAACTGCGTGTTTCTACTAGCTGAGTCACCGCACCAGCGTGCGCAGCAGCATGTGCTGGGGTGACAAAGCAAAACAACGCCACGACAAGGGCGATCGCCAACGTTGCAAGCCTCATACAAACCTCCTTTGTGTTTTATGAATTCTTCATATTGATACGCAATTCATTGATATGAAATGCAAACGGCATACTAAATTAAACCCAGATTTGGACGACATCGTAATTTCACTGGAAAAACGGCACATCCCCAAATCACTGAGGTCATACCCTTATCATGCCCAATCTTACTAAATTTTTTTCATAATTACTGAACAAACAGTCCAAATGAGGTGACATTTGATACTTCTCTTGTAAAGATTGCCATCAATTGATCAGTATTCAGGCGAAGTAGGGTGGTTCCTGCAATTTAAGGCTCTTGGATCGCATGGGTGCAGCCTGTATGGATCGCGTGGGTGCAGCCCGTACGCCCACGACTGCCCGCTGATGGATGCATTCCAAAAAATGCGTGAGTCCTAGAAATTTCATTATGAGAAAACATGAGAAAAAAGTTATGAGAAAAACTGACACAGGGCAAAAAACTAAGATTTTTTCAGAATTTGCTTAAGTTCGTTCAAACATTGTGATAACATCATAATCCTGTGAAGACGTGGGTCGGTGCCCGAGTGGTTAATGGGGGCGGACTGTAAATCCGCTGGCTATGCCTACGCTAGTTCGAATCTAGCCCGGCCCACCACAGAAAATTAAAGTACGGTGTTTGCAGTATCGCCTCAAATTGCTGTAATCGGGTACCCTTGTAGAAGAAAGCACTTTATATTATTCGCCCGTGTAGCTCAGTGGTAGAGCGCACCCTTGGTAAGGGTGAGGTCACGAGTTCAATCCTCGTCACGGGCTTTGGGGTTTGGAACGATCGAATGAATGCTCTTTATATACCCACGCTTGATATCCGTGCTTGTGTAGATGCAGGCAGAGTGCGCATTTCACAGAGATTAATCATAAAGATCAACTGTTTTCAGATTGTTTTCAAGTTCTGGGGTAAAAGAGCATGGGAGCATGCATAGATGAGAATGATATCTAGCGGCTGAGGCTTAGAGCTTAAGATTTAGAGTCTAAGATGGCGTTTGAAAAGTATTGAATGTCATGCTGTTGGCGAAGCCGCGCCATCGGCGCTACGGAGGAATAGCGGAGTGAAGCATCTCGGCGTAAAGCCTCAAAATCTAGATTCCTTGTTACGCTTCGCTCCTCTCAGAATGACAGATGCGACTTTTAAGTAATTTTTATTTTAAAAAATGCCCTCTAAGATTCAAAGTCCAGGATTCAGAGTCCAAAAATCAAAAATATAGAGCCTTTCCCCGAAACACGATAAGATTGTATATAGTTCGCATGAACTGATTCGCTGATCTGTGCAGATAAGCTCGTATATTAATCAGGAAGCCTCTTCTAGTTGCTCTAGAATCGCTTCTAAGGCTTTTGTGTTAAAATTTGAGGGTATTTTAACCTAACGAAGCTTTCTTCTCGTCAGCCTTAATATTAGGAGCACGTTATCTATGGCAGCAGAATATGGTGCTAGTCAAATTCAGGTCTTAGAGGGTTTAGAGCCTGTTCGAAAGCGTCCTGGAATGTACATTGGTAGCACCGGCCCCAGAGGACTGCACCACTTAGTTTATGAAGTCGTCGATAACTCTGTTGATGAGGCGCTCGCAGGATTTTGCAATACCATCCAAGTGGTGCTGAAGAGCGATGGCTCGGTGACCGTTGTCGATGATGGTCGAGGCATTCCCACAGATATTCACCCAGCTACAGGAAAATCTGCCCTGGAAACAGTGATGACTGTTCTTCATGCGGGCGGAAAGTTTGGTGGGGGCGGGTACAAAGTGTCAGGTGGTCTCCACGGGGTGGGAATTTCCGTTGTCAACGCCTTATCTGAATGGGTTGAGGTCAAGGTCTGGCGCGACAATAACGTTCACACTCAGCGGTATCAGCAAGGGGTGCCGCAGGGGGATCTTCAGGTAGAGCCGTCAGGTAGTTCAAAGACGGGAACTCAAGTTTCATTTAAGCCAGATGCGACAATTTTCACGGTCGGGACAGAGTTTGATTACAGTACGCTGGCCGGTCGTTTGAAAGAGTTGGCTTACTTGAATGCGGGCGTCGAAATCGAATTTATAGATGAGCGTCTCGATATCCTTAAAAGTGATGAGCCTAAAGTTGAGACTTATCACTACGCAGGAGGTATTCGCGAATATGTCGAATACATGAATAAGGACAAGCAAGCTCTGCACGAGGATGTCATTCATATTCAGAGTGAGCGGAATGGGATTCAGGTCGAGGCGGCTTTGCAGTGGTGTGTGGATGCTTACTCCGACAACTTACTCGGATTTGCGAACAACATCCGCACCATTGATGGAGGAACCCACCTTGAGGGGTTGAAGGCGGTTCTCACCCGAACGATGAATTCGATTGCGCGCAAGCGGAACAAGCTCAAAGACAATGATTCTAACTTAGCGGGTGAAAACGTCCGTGAAGGTCTGACGGGCGTGGTGTCGGTCAAAGTGCCTGACCCTGAATTTGAAGGACAAACAAAAACCAAGCTCGGGAACACGGAAGTTCGTGGCATTGTTGATTCTGTTGTGGGTGAAGCACTGACGGAGTATTTGGATTTCCGTCCA
Organism: Leptolyngbyaceae cyanobacterium; assembly: GCA_035285885.1. Taxonomy (GTDB): domain Bacteria; phylum Cyanobacteriota; class Cyanobacteriia; order CAKZMO01; family CAKZMO01; genus JBCCWF01. The sequence continues at coordinate 4,047 of JAYKJC010000453.1, forward strand.
AATATTGCAGATTCAATTTTAGAGAAAGCAATTCAGGCGTTTAATGCGGCAGAGGCTGCTCGTCGTGCGCGGGAGCTGGTGCGACGGAAGTCGGTGCTGGAGTCTTCAACGTTGCCGGGTAAGCTGGCAGACTGTAGTACGAGAGATCCGGCTGAATCTGAGATTTATATTGTTGAAGGTGACTCGGCGGGAGGTTCTGCGAAACAAGGGCGCGATCGCCAATTCCAAGCGATTCTGCCCCTCCGAGGCAAAATTCTGAATATTGAGAAAACAGATGATGCCAAGATCTACAAGAACACTGAAATTCAGTCGCTAATTACCGCATTGGGATTGGGGATCAAGGGGGAGGAGTTTGATTCGTCACAGCTCCGATATCATCGCATCATTATCATGACTGACGCGGACGTGGATGGTGCCCACATTCGTACCTTACTTCTGACCTTCTTCTATCGCTATCAGCGTGCCATGGTGGATCAGGGGTTTGTGTACATTGCCTGTCCTCCGCTGTATAAGGTGACTCGGGGACGACAGCATTACTACTGCTACAGCGATCGCGACTTGCAAGAACGCCTAAGCCAGTTTCCTGCGAATGCCAGTCCAGACATCCAGCGCTTTAAGGGATTGGGTGAGATGATGCCCGAGCAGCTTTGGGACACGACGATGAACCCCGAAACTCGCACCCTCAAGCGAGTTGAGATTGAGGATGCGGCTGAAGCCGATCGCATTTTTACCATTCTGATGGGCGATCGCGTTGCTCCTCGTCGAGAGTTCATTGAGGCTCATGGGTCAAAGCTAGACATCAACGATTTAGATATCTAAGCCATTCTTTTGAAATATCGCGCTATGCGCGTTGGCTAAGTACAGATGAGTGGGGCTCATTGCGCCGTATGTGTTTAGCGAGATCTTCGTCCGATCCCCCTAAATCCCCCTTGAAAAGGGGGACTTCGAGCCAGCAACCTTGTGAGCCCCCTTTTTAAGGGGGCAGCGACAGCGGGGGATCACACCGCCTCGC
>JAYKJC010000454.1:0-5036 GCA_035285885.1 Leptolyngbyaceae cyanobacterium
TGCCCACTGGGAAGAACATTCACGCTTTGGATCCGCAGTCGATTCCGACCACGGCAGCAGTGCAGTCTGCAAAGATAGTGGTCGATCGTCTGCTGGAACGTCAGAAAGCAGAGAACGGTGGTCAGTATCCCGAGTCCATCGCCTTCGTCCTGTGGGGAACGGACAACATCAAAACCTACGGCGAATCCCTCGCTCAGGTCATGATGCTGATTGGCGTTCGTCCACTGCCCGATTCCCTGGGGCGAGTCAACAAGCTAGAGCTGATTCCTCTGGAAGAACTGGGACGCCCCCGGATCGACGTAGTGGTGAACTGTTCCGGTGTCTTCCGTGACCTGTTCATCAACCAGATGGCGTTGATTGATCGGGGCGTGAAGATGGCCGCAGAAGCCGATGAGCCCCTGGAGATGAACTTCATTCGCAAGCACGCGATGAAGCAAGCCGAAGAAATGGGTATCCATCTTCGTCAGGCGGCAACCCGTGTCTTCTCAAACGCCTCTGGTTCCTACTCCTCCAACATCAACCTGGCGGTGGAAAACAGTACGTGGGAAGAAGAGCAAGAACTCCAGGAAATGTATCTGAAGCGCAAGTCCTTTGCCTTCAACTCTGACAATCCTGGAGTCATGCAAGAGTCCCGTGACGTATTTGAGTCATCACTCAAGACCGTCGATGTGACCTTCCAGAATCTAGATTCGTCAGAGATTTCCCTCACGGATGTGTCGCACTACTTCGACTCTGACCCGACGAAGCTCGTCAGTAGCTTGCGAACTGATGGGAAGAAGCCTGCGTCCTACATCGCAGACACAACCACGGCCAATGCCCAAGTTCGCACGCTCTCCGAGACCGTTCGTCTGGATGCCCGGACGAAACTACTCAATCCCAAGTGGTATGAGGGCATGCTCTCCCACGGCTACGAGGGAGTTCGTGAGCTGTCGAAGCGCCTGGTCAATACCATGGGCTGGTCAGCAACAGCAGGTGCCGTAGACAACTGGGTCTACGAAGACGCCAACGACACCTTCATCAAAGATGAGGAAATGCAGAAGCGGTTAATGAACCTTAACCCCAATTCCTTCCGTCGAGTCGTGACCACATTGTTGGAAGCGAACGGTCGAGGCTATTGGGAAACCAGCGAGGAGAACCTGGAGCGTCTGCAAGAACTCTACGAAGAAGTAGAGAATCGAATCGAAGGCGTCGAATAAGTCATCGTTTCGCCACTGTCTTACAAACACCCCGACCTCCATTCGTTAATGAATGCAGGCCGGGGTTTTTATGCGCGCGCCTTGGCAAAGTTTACGAAGAAAAGAGGGTTTTGTGGGCGCGCGTTGCGCGCCCAAAACCCTCTTTTCTTCATTGCAATTGGAGAAGTTTGCCAAGGCGTATATGCGGACGATTAAGCTCGAACGCTGCGGCGATGGAGGGCAAAAACACATGCCAGTAGTGGCAGCACTCCACTTCGCGTGCCCCAATGTGTAAAACCTGTTAATAAATCTACTCCGCCTATCTTCTTTGTTTGGTAAGCCTTTCAGCCTGATGGAGAGTGTATTTATGCAGAAGAGTTGAGTACTGTTACGGAAGATAGAAGGTTCACAAAAAAGAGAAGAACTTCGTCTTTCACTTATAAAGTCGCTGGTCTAATTTGGGCACGATTGGAAAGAAGCCAATGGGTCTGAAATTGAATCCCTGCTGAATTCAATTCTCCCTGAGACGAGCGGTTGAGGCGGAACATTATTCCTATGGTGATGAGTCAATGCACTGGGGGAGCCAATGTGTCTGCCGCAATACGCCTTCGGGATCAGGAGCCAGTAGCACATTTCGACCACGGGCTTACTCACATGAAGGTACTTAGCTCTAATGTATTATGAATTCCAGAATCCCTAAACTCCAATTTCCACTGTGGCAATATCTGAGACAGCCTGTCTTTCAAGCTGATAATCCGCTGATTTTGAACCCGTCTCGCTACTGGTTTAAGCACCGAGCGAGGCACTTAGAACGCTGCTGGCTCATTGACTATGAGCCTGAGCAGGGATCTCGAAATACTTAATTCAAGCCCGACTGAATTAAGTTTAGTGATCGATCTACTCTTCATTGAGCGACACTTTTAACGTGATTTAATTTGATATCTACATCATCTACACGTACCTGACCTAAAGATTTATGTATCGGTCAGAGCTACGAATCTACTGGTTACAGTGCTTCATGATCAGGTTCAGTCGTTAGTGTTGGAGTCTAGCGCGGCGGCGATCGCGCTAGATTCTGATAGTTAGATTCTGCCAATCGTTCCACACATTCAGTAACGCCAAAAATTAATTCTCCTAATCTCATCCGGAATGACTAGTTGATCCTGGAAAGGGGTAGATAAATCAACTAGCTAACTTCTGAGTTTATATACGGTTGCCAGTCTTTTGTTACGGCTGTTGAACTACGTGAGCTCAGGCCATTATGGAGAGTGAGGATCGTGACACAATCAGCTGCATACTGCCTGTCGGGGGCGCAAAACTCAAAATTGATTATTTCTCATGATGAGTTGCGATCGCTCTTTGCACAGGTCGAATCGGAATTTTGTCAGAGCGATATCTATCAAAAAGCTTTTCAAGGGTTAAACAAACGGCTGGGCAGCACCCCAAAATGGCTGCGTCCTTTAATTCGGGCCATTGGGCGAGAAGCGATTCGCCTGACGCTACGGCAACTGGTGCTCCAGTATCAGAATGATTCGGGTGTTGTGTCTGAGGAAACCGATACCGCCAATCCTCATTCTTCCAATCCTCATTCTTCAGGTCGGGTGAGCCATGAGGCAAATTCGTCCACTCCTCCCCAGATGGCTGCTCAGACCAGCAACCGCCAGGTTCCAACGATAAAGCCAGCCAACACGTCAGATCCCATCCCGTCAGATTCCATACCGTCAGAGGCATCAGATGGAAAGGAAGCGTCTGATCGTGCGTCCGGTTCAACTTCGAAGCCCTCGCCTGTTATGAGTGCTGCGTCTCTTCCAAATATCAAAGTTCAGACTCATTCACCATCGCTCTCTGCTTCACAGCCTGCTCCACAGGCCGAGCGTTCGGAAACACCTCATCTGCCTGACACTCAGATGAGCCAAAAGCAAGAAACTGAAAGAGTTGCGCAGTCAGGAGGGCGATCGCACCTGTTGACGAAACATGAGCCCGAAGTTGACCCATCTCTACGCACCATTGGTGAAGCGTTGAAACAGGCTCGGCTTGAGAAGGGATTGACCATTCAAGACGTTTACAACCAGACCCGAGTGGCGACCTATCAAATTGAGGCGATCGAATCCGGTCATTTTGATCGACTTCCAGAAAAAATTTACGTTAAGGGATTTATCCGTCAGATTGCTTTATTTCTGGGCGTTGATTATCAAGTGTTGATGCAACACTGGCCTCAAGATACGGCCTCGACCCATCGCATTCCATCCTGGGTGACTCCAGCCTCAACACCCATGCCTCAACAGAAATCAGTGCGTCCAGCCCACTTGTACTTAGGGTATGCGGCGTTGATGGCAAGTGCCGCAGGGGGACTGGTGTGGGCCAATCAATCCCAAGCGGTTGGAGCATTGGGTGATTTAGAGTTGCCGACCGACCTACCGCAGATGTTTGAACAGCTCATTTCTCGGTTCAATAATACTGATGAGGGCACTCAACGGTCACGCTATCAACGCGATCAAGTGAATTCAGGGGCGATCGCCTCTCCCGAAATCGTCACCGTCGAGTCTTCGAACTCAGCACCATAGGGGAGAAGAGAGAAGGTCCTGATCGCGCTGTGCGCGTTGGTTAAGTACAGTCGTGTGGGGCGCACTTCGCCCCACACGACTTTTTTTGTTCCTAACGCGGTTGTAAACCGCCATAACGTACTGATTTTTTGAGTATTTGTATCCCCTGAGGGGATGTCTAGACCTCTGCCCTGTAGATGCTTTTGGGCTGAAGGGTTAGGGCTGAGAGTTTAGGTCTAGGGCTTCAGGTTTTAGATCGCGTTCCATCAAAAGGGCGATCGCCTCTTTAGCCGTAATCTGCCCATTGAGCAGTTGGTACACGGTATAAGAAATGGGGATGAGAATCTTCTCCCGTTGGGCAACGTCGATCAGCACGTTGGCGGTATTCACCCCTTCTGCCGTTCCCTGGAGATGAGTGAGGATATCGTCGAGGGATTCTCCTTGAGCCAAGCCAAACCCGACCTGGTAATTTCGGCTGAGGGCACTGCTGCACGTTGCCAACAGGTCGCCGAGTCCGGAGAGTCCCATAAAGGTCTCGGGTCGTCCGCCTAGAGTCGTACCCACTCGGATGACTTCAGTCATGGCACGGGTGATGAGTGCAGACTTGGCGTTGGTTCCCAGTTGGAGTCCATCGCAGACCCCGACGGCGATCGCAATCACGTTCTTCAGGGTGCCGCCGAGTTCAGTGCCGATGGGATCCGTGTTGGTATAGACCCGGAACGTGCTGGACGAAAATATGGTTTGGATCGTTTCCGCAGCCGCAGGATTCGTGCAGGCCGCAACCGTCGCAGCGGGTAAGTCTTGATCGATTTCTTTAGAGAGATTGGGGCCAGACAAGACAACAATGGGGTGATGCGGCAATGCCTGCTGCCAAATGTGCGAAGGCGTTTGGGTGGTGGCGGGGTCCAGTCCTTTGGTCGCGGTCACCACAATCGTGTTCTCTCGAAGCGGCAACTGGCTCACCTGTTGGGCCAGATCGGCAACTCCTTTCATGGAAATTGCAGAGACCATCACCTCAGCCTGGGCGATCGCCGTTTCCAGGGCTAACGATCCCCGACGAGACCAGACGGTCACCTCCTGGCCTGCAACAGTGGCTAGCCGAGCCAACGAAGAACCCCAGACGCCTGCACCCAATACGGTCACCGCAACCATTGTTTTATTACCTCAGGTGTGCTGGTGCCTTAGTTCTTCAGTAGCCCTAACGCGAGACCAGCTAAGATGACAACCCCAAATCCCAGTCGATACCACACAAAGACCCAGGTGTTGTGGTTTTGTAGATATCGTAGCAGCCAGGCGATCGCCAAATAGGACGACACCG
>JAYKJC010000455.1:0-8154 GCA_035285885.1 Leptolyngbyaceae cyanobacterium
CATGCTGATCCACTAACGACTGAAAAAATTGCTCATACTGATCCAAGCCTTCTTGATAGGCGTTTTCCTGAGCTTTCAACGTCTGAAACACATTGGCTTTGAATGAGTTGACCCAGTCCAGCGGAAGCTGAAGCTCTTCTTGCAGCATATCCAGCCGCCGCTGGTCTTCTGGCGTTGGGGGCAACCGATGGTTCGCCGCCTTCATAAAGGCTTTCTTGAAAATGGCTTGTCGCTGATGGAGTTCAGTTAAGTCATCTTCCGTAGGTGAATGGTGAGACTGTGACGAATGGGGTGGCATCGAGGAACTCGTCATGGCATTTTGGACCTCTTGTTCAATCGGTGCAATATCTGAATTGCTAAGCCCGAGGGACTGACGAAAATTATCTAATTCTTCACGAATCAGGGGGTTTTTGGCAACACCACTGGTAACCGCTTGGCGAAATTGGAGCCGATATTGAGCCAGTTTTTGCTGATGTGTCTTCCAGTAGGCATCCACTTCAGCGTTGATCATCTGCTCATCTTGTTCAGAAATTCCTAGAGATCGACAGAGATCCGTCAGGTCTTGCTGAGTGGCTTCGCGTAGGGGCTGTTCAGCTTTCAGGGCATCGGTGAGAGCATGGCGATACTGCTCCAATCGACGCAACTGATGCAGATAGCGCAGCTCTTGATTGATAGGCGCAACGACCGTTTCTGTGAGTCCCAATTCGTAGCACGCCGATTCGAGTTGCGCATCTGCATCAGGGTGGGAGAAAGGCTCACTCTGGATAAATCGTGCTGCGATTTCTCGATATTTGGACAGACTGGCGTTATGCAGGGTGTAAGGCGTCAGCACCGTTTGATAGAGCCCCTGGGCAACTTCGTCTTTGATGCCGAGTTGTTGCTGGAGGGCAAATAGCGCTTGCTGGCTCACAGGCGATCCTTCGACTCCATGCCGATCAATGAAGCGACTCACTTTTGCGCAGTATTGTCGATGACTCGGCGGAACCTTTGCTGCGGTGAGCGGCGTTGAGGCGAGGTGACCAGAGGCGGAGGAGGTAAACAGTTTGGGGGCGATCGCCGGAGCGGCAATGCGTAACTTTTGCTCCACATAGTCGTGCAGTTCTTGCACCGAAACCTGGCGATCGCCATTCGCATCCGCTAGTCCTCTCGCCATGCCTTCAACAAGAAACTGAGTGTAAAGGGACAGATGATGTTGTTTTTGAGCGGAGGAATAGCAAAAATCTGCCGAGTTGAGCAACATGACCCGGCGATCGCTCCAAAAATGACGCACGATGTCCAGCGCATAGGGACAGTGGTGGGCTGCACGGGCATCGATCGGCTGCACACAACAGTCCAAAATAATCACCTGCGTCCGGGCCGCACTGCGCTGCAAACATTGGCGGATGAACGTTCCCGATACGGCACTGGAACGAATTAGCGAACCGTTTTCATAGCGAGATTCTTTGCTGGCGAGAAAAACTTCGTGGTAGCGATCGAGAATCAGGTGACCCGAGACGTACAGTAGCGCAACATCTCCGGGACGATGCTCCCGACACCAGTGTTCCAGCGATGCTTCCAACCCTGCCTTAGATACCAGAGAGGGCTGAACATCATCACTCAGAGTCACCACTGACGGAAACATTCCCAACTCAGGATTTTTCAACACAGCAGAAATTGCTTCCACATCCCGAGGCGACGATGGAAGGGAGTCTAGCTCAGCTCCGTATTCCCTGATTCCAATGAGAAGTGCAGCCCTAGCCATGTTGACTAAACCGTGGCTTTGCTAAAGGGTAGATGAAGTAACAGTAAATGGTAGATGCCGTAAACAGTAAATAAACGTAATCAATCATGCACACGAAGGTCTATATGCATTCTAAGTCACAATTCGTTTGAGATTGTTACAGTTGGTGGCAAAAATGTTCAACGTTATACTCAAGTCGGCTGTCCTTGAGTAACATCTCTTCATCATCCATGTCCTTACGTTTTCGGTTTGCGATCGCCAGCGATCTTCACATTGCGCTCCCGCATACGGTGCCCGATCACAAAACCCGCTTTCATCGCACAGAGCTGAGCATCCCCATTTTCGAGCAAGTGCTAGACAAGCTGTCTCACCTGGAATTAGACTTCTTGCTGATTCCCGGTGATTTAACTCAAGATGGCGAGCCAGAAAACCATCAGTGGTTGTCAGAACGCTTAGCAGACTTGCCCTATCCGGTTTACGTTGTTCCCGGAAACCACGACATTCTAGAACGAGACGGCAATACCTGCTCAATTGCCGCCAAAGAATTCTCTCACTACTACTCAGCGTTTGGGTACCGTCACTGCGATATTCCGACCGGGCTGTACTATTCCTGCTGCCCGGTCCCCGGCGTCACCCTCATTGGCCTCAACTCCATTTTCTTCGATGAGAACGGCCAGCAACTCAATGCAGGACGCCTCGATGTCGAACAGATGCAGTGGGTAGAGTCCACCCTGGAGCACTGTGCAGACCCAACGGTCATCGTGATGATTCATCACAATGTGATTGAACATTTGCCCGGACAATCGCGAAGCTCCCTCGGCCAGCGATACATGCTCGAAAATGCATCAGAATTAATTACTTTACTGAGAACATATGGAGTCAAGCTGATTTTCACCGGACATCTCCATGTTCAAGATGTTGCCTCCCTTCCCCTCATCCCTTCCCACACGTCGTTAGAAGAATCTGAGGGAAAATCCGATGGCAGCATGGGCGATCGCCTTTATGAAATTACAACAGGTTCCCTCGTCACATACCCGCATCCCTTTCGTATTTTGGACTACGGACAATTAGAGAATGGACAGGCTACATTAAAAGTTGAGACACAAAAAATACGGTCAGCCCCCGGTTGGGAAGACCTCCAGACTCTATCAAGGGAGTTTATGGCAGAGCGTTCGAGTCGCTTCATGGTACGCCTGCTCACCGACCCTCCCTTGAATATGTCGGAAGAAGAAGCTCAAAAGTTTCTTCCGGGTTTGCGCTATTTCTGGCCGGATATCACCCAAGGAGACGCGACGTTTCGCTTTGCAGGTCTTCCTCCCAAAGCTCAGGCCTTTCTAGGCCGATTTGGTGCCCAGAGCCCCATCGACAACAACGCAACGTTGTTACTTTAACGGCTTCCCCTGAGAGATAGATTTGGATGCAGTCATTGGGTCGAGTTTTTGTGGTCGAGGTTATGTTTCTTCAGTAGATCTCCCTAAGAAAAGAGAAAACTAAGGCAACTGCACAGGAAATTTATCTTTGCAAGGGGTAGGTTCCCCACTTTACACAATGTGTATCTTAGGGAAAAGCTATACGTTAATTCCGAAAATACTAGCTATTTTTATCGTTTCTTTATGGCCTAAGTTGTTTTTTTAGGCTAGATTTTAAGTATAGACAGATTTTTTACGAGTCAAATAGTGCTGCTTAGTCTGCTTAATGTCTTCCGCGCCTGTTAAGCAAGGGTCGATGCATGTAAATAGTTGCATCATAAGGGAGTTGAAAGGGAGATATAGAGCACGAGTTCTGGCCGAGATGTAAGTCCGAGCAATTTCAGCCGAAGTTGCTTGGTTTACAGTCTGTTCTGAAAGAGATGGGCTGAGAACACTAGATCAATAGGGAAGCCTGAAGAGAATTTCTCTTCGGCTGATTTTTGGTCGTCAATTCTCATAAGTCCTTGATTTTGTTACCACTCATTTTTAATGAACAGAGGTTTGGGCATGAATTTTTCTGCAGATTATCAATATCCGTTAAACGCCGAGAGTCCATATTCCACCGGGACACCCGTGAAAGTCACGAAGGGACCTTTGAGAGGTCATGTCGGAAGCATCATGAGTGCAACTCAGTCTGGAACGTTTTTCATTCAGAAAAACGCTGAAAGCGGCACTGACCGATTCGATTTAATTCCCTATGGCCCGTTTTGCCCTGAGGAGCTTGAGCCTCTAAGCTAAGCCATAAATCTCATTTTGATGAATGCCCTTAGCAAAATTAGCTCCTCTGGAAAACAGGGAACGTCTACTTAACTTACTTGGAGCCTGCTGATGTCGGTCTGGTTCAGACTGAGTCAGGGTCTCCAACTTCGAATGCAGACATCTCCTAGTAATGCTGTGAACCGAAGTGCGTGTGTACTTCAGTTGCGGGGTTGCTAGGAGTTTTGTTGTCTGGGCCTATCGCGGGGGTAAGCCGCTACACCGCTACAAGAAGACATCGCCTTGCGCCTTAGAGCCTGGAGTTTAGGCTCAATGAATAAAGCGCCATTGTAGTAGGGACAAGGCATTGCTTTGTCCTCACCAGTCGCATAGAGTTACAGTTAGTCCAAACTCCAGTGCCAACGCCATGCCGATTTTTCTGATTTTCGCGTTAGTAATTGCTTTTCTGGCAATCATTTTTGCGATTCAAAACAATATCCCTATCGTGATTAGCTTTTTAGTGTGGCAGTCTGAAGGCTCTCTCGCCCTGGTGCTTTTGGTAACGCTGGCCGTAGGCGCAATTATTGGTCTGCTGGTTTCCGTGCCCACGATTGTCAAACGAGGGATGAGAACCGCTCGCGAACGGCGAAAGGTTGAGGAGCTAGAGACGATGTTTCGTTCAAAGGAAGACGATGTTTCGACCCAAACTCGCCGCCTCAATGCCCTCACGAACAGCTATCAAGATTTGTTAGAAGCGTTTGAGCTACTGGACCCAAGAATCCGGGTCGTTCCTTTCGACGCCTTGTCCAAAGCACTGGACTATGTGTTGAAGCAAATGCAGATTCAGACGGGAAACACCCATTATGAATCGGTGGCAGTGTTCTTAGTCTCAATGGAACCTGCGACACCGACTGATTCAACCGTGTTGCGAACAAAAAATAATGCCCTGATGCGGGCGATCGCCCAGCGCTTACACTCCCAAGGCCCCATTGACCAGTGGTTGTTTGGAGATGGGTATGGTCAGTTTGCCTGCACAGTGTTAGGACTGGATCAGCGGCGTGCTTCTGACTATGGAGAAAGGCTGCGAGACGCCCTCATCCAAGAACCGCTACAGCTCGATGACCAGTCTCAGGCATCGGTGAAGGCGAATATCGGAGGGGCGATCGCCTATCGTCAGTCTCAAACGAATCACCAGCACCTGATTGCAACCGCCCAACAGGCACTAGAGCAAGCGCAAAATCGAGGTCAGAATCGCTTTCGACTCCTTCAGGCAACTCCTTAAAAGCCCATTAACGATTTGCCAATTACTCAGCCGACACCGCTGTGGCGTCATCCAGGGCATCTTCCGATAGGGCATTCTCCGATAGGGCATCTTCCGATTCACAGTCGCAGATGAGTCCTTCCAGAATCTCTTGCACCACGGCAATTGTCGGTGCCAGCCTTTCTTCAACATCACCCACAAAATTGCTTACGGCTCGATAATCCCGAAGCAACTGATAGCCATCGAGATACATATCCTGCGTCGGATAGTTTTCGATGACTTCTAATAATGACACCCGGTCATCATCGCTTGCTGAGAGAACGAAGGCGGCTCGCATGGCCTGAATGTTGGCGCGACGAGACGGGGTATGAATAATGGAACCCGCCTGATAGAGCGCATATTCACCTGGTAAGGAGTTCAGTGTGCGATCTAGAAATCGAAGACTGAGTTGAATTTCCTGCGTGAAGATGTCGCGAAATGTGCTGACCTCCTGACTGGAGAGGGATGACACAAACTTGATTGAGGGCGAGGCTTCCCCAGTCTCAGCCAGGGCTTGCAATTCATCGACAGTCAGGTAGCGCTCAAATGGGCCATAACTTAAGACCAGCCGCTCAGCCGCCTCCGCTTCTATCGGGCTCAGAAGGAGACCCGCACCCAGGCTTGCACACACCAGGCTTCCTGCTGGGAGAAGTTGAGCGACGTGACGCTTAACCCAGCACGCTAATGTTTGGACAGAATTGAACATGGTTAGCATTCAAATGAAATGAACAGATGATTCTGCTGCCCCCGATCGATGCATCTTTGAAGAATGGACGATTGGGAGATGTGAGGCTTAGTTACTCGTGTCTACGGGTGTGACTGCCGCAGGTTCAGGGGAAGGGCGATCGCCCTCAGCGGTTTCTGCCATTGAGGTGGCCTCGTGAGAAGACTCAGAAACGGGTTCAGTGGCTGCGGCTTCAGTCCCTGCATCCTGACATCCTGACGATAGGCGACTGGCTGAACTTCCAGACTCCTCCGGGGTGTCAGCTTCAGTGGCCTCCACTGTTTCACAGTCGCAAACAATATCTTGCAAGAACCCAATCGCCGTTTCAATGGCGGGTTGAATCCGTTCAACAAAAGTGACCGTTCGGGTGTAAACGTCTTCTAGACCTGTTAGGTCAACACTCACTTCGTCTTCAGGATAGGCTTTGACTAATTCTAAAAATGAAACGCTGCGGTCTTCTCCTGCGATTGAGAAAGCTGTCCGTAGGGCGTCTAGATCTCCGGAAGTCGATGCACTGTTGATGGTCTGGTCAATTTGAATGAGCGCAAACTCACCCGTCGGACTTTCTAGAAAATCCTCAACCGCGCGAGGAAGGCGCAACTCACTCGTCAGAAGAGAGCGAATATCGTCAGGAACATGGGGAGTTTGATCGAAAAACGTCTGGAGACTGTCGGGCAGTTCTCCACTTTCAGCAAAGCGCTCAACTTCTTCTTCAGAAATCGTGACTTCGATGGCGTTGGAGGTAAATCGAACGCGCTCAATGGCCTGTGCCTGAGGGCTGAGGGCGAGTGTGCCGATGCTAGCGCCCAGAACGAATGAGCTGCCAAGCAACAGGTTTTTGAGGGTGATCTGCGATGTCTGGATCTGGCTCATTAGAATGAACTCCTTATCGTGTGAATTTTGCAAGTGTTAAGGGAACTGGGGTGCTTTGAAGCATGTGCGGATGGGGATGGGAGCGAGAACAACCTGAATATGCCTGAATATGAACAAAATCAGTGGTGTCAAAATCAGTGGTGTTCACTCAGCGGTGTTGAATCCATCCAGCACTCATGTCAAATCACGGATGTCAAATCGCTGGCGTCAAAATACGAGTGAGGATGCCCCATTACGCGTAGATTTAGGAGTGCGTCAATCTAGCGGGTAAACCTACTGGGTGAAGACTACTGAATGAATACTACATGAATACTACTGGGTGAAACCTAGGGTGGCGATCACCATTGTGTTATGATGCAGCGAATTTAGCGTTTGCAGAGATTTTTAAGGTTGATTCAAGGTTTTTGCGCTGCGCTCAATGCATCTAACATAAGGTCTCTATGTCTTGAGACGTATGGATAGAACATTCTTTTTTGCGGGTTCTGCGAATAAAAATGCCGATGTTGCTGATTCGAGACATGATTTTTGCAGGAGCGTACAACTGTACGCCCAGTCAGTCTTTTGTAAATCGCCAATTTTTGATTCATCGTCACATTCAGCAACGTCCAAATATCGATGTCTTACCCACGCTGATAAGCGCTGTAATCAGCACACGTAGCGCTATATTTTCTACAGGTCTTTTTTTCGTCGGCTTGACCATTTGCCGATAAAAACCTGATAAGTTAAACCACTGGAAGCTTATTGCTGTGTGCGCATGTCAACCTCTACTTCTGTCACCATCCGAGTCCCTGCAACTACGGCGAATATTGGCCCTGGCTTTGATTGCCTGGGGGCTGCCCTCAGCCTCTACAACACGTTCGAATTTTCCACTGTTGAAGATGAGGATGAGGCTCAAATTGTGGTCAGTGGGGTGAATGCTGCACAGGTTTCAACGGATTCTAGCAATCTGGCCTATCGTTCGTTTACGAATCTCTATGGGGCGATCGCCCGTCCCGTTCCTTCGATCAAGCTCTCGATTACCCTCGATGTCCCCCTTTCCCGAGGGCTCGGCAGTTCAGCAACGGCTATTGTGGGGGGGCTCTTGGGGGCAAATACCTTGGCGGGGTTTCCTTTGACGATTGAGAAACTGATGGATTTGGCGATCGCCATCGAAGGGCATCCAGATAATGTTGTGCCTGCCCTGCTGGGGGGGTGTCAGTTGACCTCATCTGCCGGGGAGGGCCGTTGGCTGGTGTGCGATGGTCCCTGGCAATCAACGGTCATTCCAGTGGTGGCAATTCCAGAGTTTGAGCTGTCCACCGCAGAAGCACGAAGCGCATTGCCAGACACCTATTCTCGCGAAGACGCGATTTTTAACACGGCTCATTTGGGG
>JAYKJC010000456.1:0-4404 GCA_035285885.1 Leptolyngbyaceae cyanobacterium
GTTCTGCGCTGGTCTTCATGCAACAGGCACTGAAGAAGACGACCGGTGCCTGCGAGTTGGAGGTCTCTCTGATTCCGGTTCAGCACTTCTAACACTGAGGTGTCAACCCTCAGACCTGAATATCTACCGGTAGACTACTCGATGTGAAGTGAAAGGCAGACTATTGTGAGACCATTGATCAAAGGTCTAGTAAAGATTGAACCTGATAGAGTGCTGTGCGATGGTTAGAAAACCCCTGGCTTTTTCCGCGTCAGAACCTGATGAACTTGGAATTGAAATTCAGCGGATTGATAAAGGTCATATCCTATTCTCGATGTCAGCACATAGCCACGAGTTTTTAGAGATTATCTACTTTGATCGAGGTGGCGGACAGTACCAGCATGAAAACTGCATTTGGGATGTAGAGGCGGGAGACTTATTCTTAACTGCTCCTTATGAAACTCATGATGCCAGTAAGCTGTCAGAGGCTCAAGGTTGGGTAATTTTGTTTACGGCGGCAACAGTTAATCCTACAGGTTTGGAGTCAAGTTCATATTTACAGTGGATTAATAGCCCTATATTTTTCCCCTTTGCCAAAAATTCAGGCTTTGAGTCCCGTCATATTCGAATTACTGAAATGGCTCGCCCTCAATGGTTACAGCGACTTCAATCTCTCAATACAGAACTGAGTGATAAACCCTTTGGCTATAAAGAGATGGCGCGATCGCTCCTTACTCAAATTCTAATTGACATTACTCGACTAACCATTGGCAATACCAATCGCTTTCCCACTCAGGTATCACCGCTTCTCGTTGAAGTGTTTGATTTTATTGAGCAACACTTCAGTAAGTCAATCTCTTTAGCTGATATTGCAAAAGCGATGAATCGTTCTCCATCTTATCTATCGGCTTCTGTTCGTAAATTGACTGGTCGGACAATATTAGAGTGGATTAGAGAACGGCGTATGACGGAAGCACGTCGTCTCTTACTCGAAACCAATGATGATATTGTTCAGATTGCGGAAGCGATCGGATACCAGGAAGTGACCTATTTTATTCGTCAATTTCGTCAGTTTCATCGCGAAACGCCTCAAGCATGGCGGCAGGTACATCGCTAAATGTCTTGTAAATTCAGGCTGGCGATTGAAACGACCAAAAAAACGTACAACTTGATCTAAAAAACGTTTCTTTACACAAAGATTGGATGACTCTAAATTGAACTATAGTATTCAGTTCTCCATACACAAAGGCTGCAAAAACCAATGCAAATCAATGTTTTCAAATCTCCTGAACCAGCTTTTCTAGTGAACTCATTTATCATCGAAACTCAAAATGGCATTATTGTCATTGATACTCAATTTTTGGTTTCTGAAGCGCGTAAACTAAAACAAGAAGTCGAAAAACTGAGTAAGCCACTGTTGGGCGTCATTGTGACGCACCCACATCCTGATCACTTTAATGGGGTTGGTATTTTGTGCGAGAACCTTGAGGTTCCCATTTATGCTACCCAATCAACTCTTGATGCCATCATAGACATCGAAGCGGGGAAGCGTGAATTTTGGAAACAGACGTATGGAGATGATTATCCAGACTCTACGACATTACCTAATCAAATTGTTAGGTCAAAAGAAGACTTAGTGATTGATGACGTAAGTCTAGTAATTGACGATTTGGGTGCAGGTGAATCATCGGATATTACAGTTATCTACGTGCCCTCAGAAAAAGCTCTGATCGCCTCAGATTTACTCTACAATAAAGTTCATCCCTGGTTGGCAGAGGGCCGATCTAAGGCTTGGGTAAAACAGATTGAATATGTTAAAAGTACCTATGTTGAGACGGAAATTGTCTATGCAGGACATGGATCTGAGGGCAATTTGGATGTGCTAGATGGGCAAATTGAGTATATTCAATTCTTTCAAGAGCTTGTGAGCAATTATCTGCAAGCAGATGAAGAGTTAGACGATACTGCAAAAGCAAAAATTAAGCAGACCATGCAAACTCAATATTCGGGCTACCCTCTAGAGTTTTTGATTGAAATGAACGCTGATGGAGTCGCCAAGGAATTAGCGAGTTAATGTTGTAATCACCGTATAACAGTCCCAATGCACTGGAACAATGTCAAGCTATCGATAAGTTGTAAAAGTCATCTGTATCCGGTGATTGGGGACGTTAGCTACCTTGAGTTTATGGTAGAAATGGTACTCTGAAGAGGATTTCCAGAGCTTAGATGTCTAGAAGAGTAATTGGAGTTGATGCATTATGGTAAATGTTGGGCTAAACCCAAGTAGTTTTCTTGGATTACTACACATCTTAGGTGGTCTAGGATATTTTGCAATGTCCATTGCTCAGATAACTACTGCTTTGAGGTCACGACGAGCAATTGACATAATTCCCCGCATCCTTCAATTGATTTTTGCACCGTTCTTTTTGCTCCTATCTGGGGGTATTCTCTTTCTTCAAGGATGGAGACTAGACCCTGTTTTGCTGTTCCAGCAACTATTGCTGAGTGTTCTGATTGGTTACCTCATTCTCCTAGACTTGAACAGATTAACACGGACTATTCAGCAATAGGATAAAATTTCTTTTGAAGTAGAATTGCATATCAGACTTACTCACAAGAATTACTATCAGTCTTAAACAATGTGGTGGTCATCCCTGCATTCGAGGCATGAGAATTTGGGTATCAGATGTACTGGACTTGTTTGTGGCTGGACTAAGGTGATTTCTTAGGATGAAATTACCAGCCCACGGTGCGTTACGCTTCGCTAACGGCACCCTACGGGCGGTATGGTCTTTCCCAGAAATCTCCTAACTCAGTCGCGATCGCTGAAGTTGCGGGATTTTTGTGTCCTCGTTTCTTTTCCAGCGTGTTGTTTCTGACAACAGCTTCTTGTCTGAGCGAGCGCCAGTTTCCCTTTTCCAGGCATCACCTAACAGGCTACAGGCTGCGCCAACGGGCGATCGTATTTATTCTCCACCTGTAGTGAAGGGGGCGTACTCTGACCAGGCACAACCGGCACTTCAGGATTTGCGGTAGAGCGTAATTCTGTTCGATTCAGGCCATGCGCTAGAGCGATCGCGAGCCCAACCGTGCTGATAAACAAGATCAACCCTTTCAGTAAACGCCGCTTTGGCAGAAACCGAGTAAACATCAGTTTTGTAAGCGTAGATTTACATCTCTCAACCTAAACGAGCGATAATAATACTGTCCAATGCTTTTTGCGGCAGCATTAATAACCTGAAGTTATTACGATGGAACTCCACTCTCTGCGTTACTTTGTCGCCGTTGCCGAAGAACGGCACTTTGGTCGAGCTGCTGCCCGAGTACACATTACTCAGCCTGCCCTGAGCCGCCAAATTCAAGCATGGGAGGAGAAACTGGGAATTGTTCTCCTGCGGCGCACCAAACGGACTGTGGAACTGACAGAAGCAGGGGCAGCGTTTTTGGTAGAAGTGCGTAAAGCTCTTCAGCAAGTTGAGTTGGCTATCCATGTCGCACAGCGAGCAGCACGGGGCGAAATTGGCACACTGCGGATTGCCTTCA
The DNA here is from genome assembly GCA_035285885.1 of Leptolyngbyaceae cyanobacterium. GTDB lineage: Bacteria > Cyanobacteriota > Cyanobacteriia > CAKZMO01 > CAKZMO01 > JBCCWF01. The sequence continues at coordinate 3,523 of JAYKJC010000456.1, forward strand.
TTCCCTCAGCAATGCATACAGTTCTACCCGCCATTCTCAAGCAGTTTCGCGATCGCCATCTCGACGTTAAGTTAGAGATGATTGATCTTTGCACCCTCGATCAGGTCAGTGCCCTGCGCACCGAAACCATCGATGTTGGATTGCTGCATCCGCCGATTGATGCGCCGTTTCTGGACCTGTATCCTCTACAAGGAGAAAGGTTAGTGGTCGTCCTACTCGAGACTCATCGTCTCGCTGAACATCAGCAACTACCGCTGAAGTCGCTTGCTGACGAACCTTTGATCTTACATCCTCGCTACGAAGGGCCAGTTCTTTATGACCAGATCCTGCACTTGTGCAGAACTGCCGGGTTTGAGCCTCATATCGCTCATGAGGAAGTCAAACACCAAACCCGAGTCGGGCTTGTTGCGGCAGGAATTGGTTTGACGTTTGTGCCTGAAAGCCTCCGACAGTCTAGCTTAGCAGGCGTAGTCTATTGCCCTCTGGCGGGCACAGCCCCGGAACTCCAGCTAGCGGTTGCCTGGCGGAAGGATCAACTGTCTCCAGTGCTTGAAGAATTTTTGAAGGACACTCAGAGAGTGTTTGTAAACGATTTTTAGGAACCTCTGTTCGACTAATCAATAGAACCTGGGTTAAAGCGCTATTTTGCCCAGAGCTAAATAGACTCAATTACTTCATAGGAGGAAGCCTGATGAAAGTTATCGTTCTTGTCAAAGCCACCCCCGCTTCTGAAGCGAGGGGCATGCCTACTGAAGGGTATCAACTTAAGGCGGGAGATCCTGGTTGGACAGGATTCAGAATTCAGGAGTCAGAATTCACGAGAGAGCTGACTTCTGGCTCCTGACTCCTGAATTCTATTCTCGGGAAAGTGTCCCGCTTTAC
>JAYKJC010000457.1:0-3557 GCA_035285885.1 Leptolyngbyaceae cyanobacterium
AGCCATCTATGCGGGATTTCTTGGAATTTAGTGATTATGTGCCGGTAAGCGATAGAGACATTGATTGGTTGGTCTACGATGATCGCTATTACGTCTATTTGAAGCAAGCATGGGCTCTCTATCCTGATCATGTGGTATTTTTGGGGTCTCGTGCCAAGTGTTATAATAATCCAAAGGAATGGGCCGAAGAAACTGATGCCCTAAAATTAGGATCTGATTTGATTTTCATACGAGACTTCCGCGTTTTGGTCAAGAAAGATTTCGGTCAAGCAAAGCAACAGTTGTTACGTTGCTACTTTGATGTACTCTCACGACTTGATAATCACGACCGAATTCGTCCTCTGTCATCAGAGCATGTTGCGAGTTTAGTAGATTGGGAAGCAGAACGCTACCGTCAGCAAGTTTCGATCTGAGCAATAAAAAATGCTTCCACCCTTATATTGCAACCTAGTTCTTGGATGGATTTTTTTATGACCGCTAGGCCCAATCGCCAAGCTTGTAGATTTTCCGTCTCGATTCTCAATTTTCATAATATTCAATATTTTGGGGAGGGAACTATCTCATGTCCCCTTTCTTCGGCGCCTTGAGAGATCGGGCCTCAAAGGGTTTTATGGGTTCATTCTTAACTTCATGCGACTAGTGATATTAGGTGCCGGCGCACCACATCGGGGTGCTGTTGCCGCTGCACTGACTGAACCCCTCTCAGGGACTTCAATGCTGCAGTGGCAATTAGACGCAGCAAGTTGCCGAGTTGAGGACTGTATTTTCGTGGTGGGCTATCAAGCCGAAGAGATTCGGCGTCGCTATCCTGGTTTGCTTGTGGTTGAGAATATCGAATGGCGTAAGACTGGCAGCGCCGCTTCAATGCTTCAGGTTCCTTTGACTGAGAACGAAGCGTTCTTGGTTGCATATAGCGACGTCTTATTCCGAGGCGATGTTTCAGCAAGACTCGCCTCTACTGGGGCAGACATAGCAGTAGCTTTTGACAGCAGGTGGGTTCATGGTCATGTCGGGCGGTCTACTGATGTTTCCCATCTGCGTGAGAAGGTTCTGGTTCGACACAACGTTGTCCTTCGTCTTGGTGCTGATTTACCGGCTGACTGGGCTACTGGCGAGTTCATCGGTTTAGTTTGGTTCTCCGCGAGGGCGACAGCTTGCCTGCAGCAGTTAAAGGCGGAGTTTCCGAAGAGCCTTAGGCAGCTAAGTCTAGCTGAACTCGTCGAGTATTTGCGCATTATGGGAATGTCCATTCGTGGTGTCGATGTGGCTGGGGAATGGGCAGAGTTTAACGAACCTCGTGATATCGCGATTTTTGTTCTTGGGACTAAAGCTGATACGCTTAGTCGTTTACGTGGCTTGGTTCAACATTCCATTATTCAAGATCAGATAGCCTTTTCCGTAGCAAGCTGGCGGATGCATCGGGATGTGTTAATTGAAAGAGTTAAAGAGCGTTTTCCAAATCAGTCTTTGATGGTTCGGTCTAGCGCCCAGAGTGAGGACAATTTCAATAGTTCGAGTGCGGGCAGATTTGACTCGATCATGGATGTCGACCCTGCGGGTGGTCTAAAAGATGCGATCCATACGGTCATAGCTTCCTACGGGGAAAATGCTCACGACGATGATCAGGTGCTCATTCAGCCGATGCTTTCTTGTATCGACTTAAGTGGTGTGGCATTCACGCGTACTCTCGATCATGGGGCACCCTGGTACGTGATTAATTATGACACCGCCGGCAAAACGAACGCCATCACGAGTGGTTCCTACGTCGATCACAGAACACTTCTAATGCACAGGGGTATTGATATTGATGGCGATGGTTTTCCAGAACCGCGTTTAAGGGGTTTGGTCAAGGCGCTTAAAGAGGTTGAATCTTTGACGGGATATGACCAACTAGATGTAGAATTTGCCATCGAACGTACACAGGGAGTCCAAATCCTCCAAGTTCGGCCTTTGAACGTATCGTATCCGCTCGGTCTAATTGAAGACGAAGAGTATGACCGGATGTTATCGGAAGGCGAGAAGCTCTGGGACACACTTGCTCCTGCCCCACCCCAAATACCTGGCGATGTACCACCACTCTACGGAGTGATGACGGATTGGAATCCGGCTGAGATTATTGGAACAGCGCCGGGCAACCTGGCAGCAAGTATCTATCGTTTTTTGCTAATGGATGAGATCTGGGCGATACAACGGTTTGAGTATGGTTACCGAGACGTGCGCCCAGCACCACTTTTAGTGCAGTTTTCAGGGCAACCTTACATAGACGTCCGTGCTAGCTTTGCCTCATTCCTGCCCGCGGCTATACCTGACGAGCTGGCGGGTCGATTACTCAAGTTTTATCTTTCCTGGCTGCGAGAAAGACCCGAGTTACACGATAAGGTCGAGTTCGACGTCGTCCCTACTTGTCTTGGCCCTGGCTTTAGCAGGTGGGAAAAACGGCTTTCCACTGAGGGCGGATTTACTTACGATGAAATTGCTCAGCTCAAACAAGCCTTGAGAAGCATTACCGCACGTGCATTTGAACGACCTTCAGAGGATTTTGAGAAGATTGAACTTCTTGCTTCCCGTTACCAGGCCATTATGGCCGACGAGCGTCTACAGGCGATCGAACGTGCTAGGTTACTGCTGGATGACTGTCGCCGCCTTGGGACACTGCCGTTTGCCCATTTGGCGCGAAGTAGTTTTGTGGCTGTGGCGATGCTTAGAGAAGCTGTAGAAGAAGGCATCATTACTCAGGAGGGTCAGGATAGTTTTCTATCCTCGATACGAACCATCAGCCATGAACTGACCCAGCATGCTCGTGAGGTAGCTATGGGTGTATTCAGTTGGGAGAGGTTCGTCGAACGCTACGGGCATCTTCGACCAGGCACGTACGACATAAATTCACCTCGCTATGACGCTGATCCGGAGCAGTTTTTGAAACCCCTGATATCTCATGTTGCAAGGGACGAGCCGGAGCGTGAGGATATAGGTCCTTGGATGGAGCAGCGTAACTACTTTTGCCATGCGTTGGAAGCACAAGGCTTACCCCATGAAACTGAAAAGATTGAATGTTTTATGCGTCAGGCCATTCAAGGTCGAGAATATGCGAAGTTCGTATTCACCAGAAATGTCTCAGCTGCGTTAGAAGCTTTGGCAGATTTCGGCACCAGTATCCACCTAACTAGGGACCAATTATATGATGTCGATCTAAATGAATTTTTCTTATCACGAAGCGGGGGTGTACCTAACGAAGAGATTGCCCTGCGGATTCAGCGGCGCTCCGAGTCCGGCCGCCAACTGCGTAAACTCGCCGTCACCTGCAAGCTCCCGCCTTTATTGACCGAGAAGTCAGACTTACGCGTTTCCGTTTTGGGTGCAGATCAACCTAACTTTATTGGGACGGCAAGCGTAATAGCTGGATGTATCGACTTGGACTCTCAAGTTACCTCTGGATTTTCTGACGTAAAAGGGTACATTGTGATGACTCGAAATGCAGACCCTGGTTATGATTGGTTGTTTGCTAGTGGGATTGTAGGCTTGGTTACATTGTTTGGTGGTGCTAATTCGCACATGGC
>JAYKJC010000458.1:0-5611 GCA_035285885.1 Leptolyngbyaceae cyanobacterium
CCTGCAATGTTAAAGCCCTGATATTTCAGCGACACAGCGGCGATCGCCGCAAGGGCTCCCCCTAGACTATGACCCGTCACCCATATCTTCGGAGGCTTTTTGAGGCTGCCCGTCACCGGATCTTTACTCGACGGTAATCGTGCTTCCCACGTATTCAGCTTTGCAATAACCTGAGGCTCAATGCTTTTCAGCGCATTTAAAAAGCCTCGATGGATCTTCCCTGACGACGTTTCGGTAAGAGGCGGCATTCCGGTTTTTGCATACCCCGGTTTTGGAAACTTGCGTAGGGTAAGGCTGATGTTTGTTCGCCAGTCTTGAAATTTCTCCGTCCCTCGGAAAACGAGAATAATATCATCCTGTTCGCTCAGATCATTTCGCTTTCGGAAAACAAATGCCTGGGTGTCGGTGTCGGGATCTTCAAATGCCTCAAACACAGCATCAAGGTCAATCGTTTTCGTGTTCTGCTCGTTTTGCCATTCGTGGATGATGCTCGCGAGAAACTCTTCGTTGCTTTGCAGACGATAGTCTTTCTCTTCATCCTCACGCAGCCAAAGCTTGACAATGTCCTCCATGTAATCATTGCCTGCATACACCAGCATGGAAGCCTTCGCACAACAGAGGGCGCGGTATGTATTATTCTCTTCTTTCTCATTGAAAGAAATGGTTGCAACGTCTGGGTCTCTTCTGAAATCTGTGGGGTTGTAAGGAGGTGGAAGAATCTTGTACCCAAACCGTTCGAATAGCGCTTCAACCCCCGTGTATCCAGAGTGTCGAATGTAGTAGAAGAGAGGATCATAGAAACTTGCGCCGCCTTTACGTCGAACGGAACGATTGGCAATCACCTGAATCCAGTAAAGGATAAACGGCTTGATATCGCGAGCCGTGAACAGTCCGCCTTTGATCATGGCGTCAATGTCTTCTAAACCGCATAGAAATTCATCGAACCAATTTCTGAGCGTTACCTCTGCGGAGAATTCATCATTTTCGTACTGCCAACAGGTTTCTGCATCAATGAAAATGGGTGGGTCGCCCTCTCGCCCAATGTAGTGGAGTCCTTCTCGATGCTTGCCCGACAGCAAAGCTGACTTGATTTTGACCATTGCGTCGTGCTCACGGAGCGATCGCCGCAAACGGGCATCGGTGGCTTCAAAGTGCTTGACTTCTCCTGTTAAGGGATGAGTGTAGTACTGGGTACGATATTCTTCAAAATCGAGGATGCTCATCACCGTCTGAACACCCGGTCGCTGCCTGAATGCTTCAAATGCCTTTCGGGCATAATCGACCCGCTGGACGTGGCATCGGGCACGATACTGTTGAATTCCAAGGAGAATCGCCCCAACGCCTAGAAAAAATGCGGTAAAGAGCGGCCAACGCGGACGGAACCGCAGGGTGTTTTCGATATTCAGCTCAGGCTCAGAGGCCAGCTCAGGCTCAGAGGCCGATGAAGGGTTCTCTTGAGCAACGACGAACGTCTTCTGGACGGGGAGATTAATCACAGACGGATCAATCGCAGACGGATCAATCTTGGACGGATCAACTGCAGACGGATCAACCGCTGAAGAATGCATTGGAGACGGATGAATCCCCGAAGCAGAGACAGCGGGAGAATTTTCGGCTGGAGAATCAGTCGTTTGCGCAGTTGCGTAAACCGAGAGAAACGAGCTTGATAGACACGTTCCAATTCCGATTGCGATCGCCCACATTCGAATTTTCATAGATGCCTGACCCAGAAATCGACCTACACCAGCATTCGCTCCAATGCGTCAAGGTTGAGAATGGATAGTTTGTCGCGATCGCGCACGATCAGCTCTTTCTTTTCAAGCTTGCTCAACACCCGAGTCACTGTTTCACGGGCAAGCCCACTGAGGCTACTTAATTCCCGGTGAGGTAGGTTCGGAATCTCGATTCCCTGTTCTCCAGGGGTACCTTGACCGTCCGCCAGAAACAGCAGAATATCGACCACCCGCGACGTACTGTCCGACTCTCGCAGTCGAAGCCGACGATTGACCTGCCGCAGCCGACGAGCCATCAACTGCGCTAAGCGAATGCCTGCCAGTGGTTCAGAATGAATCAGTTGAACGAAATCATTCGACGGCAAATTGCTGATGACCGTTGGAGCCAGGGTAATGACATCGGTTGAACGGGGCACTTCATCAAGGGGAGCCATTTCGCCAAACAACTCACCTTTTCCAAGGATGTTCAGCGTCACTTCTTTGCCATCGAGGTTATATGTCCGAATCTTGACCCATCCCTCCATGATGAAATACACCGAATTTCCCCAATCATTCTCTAGCAAGATGACTTGATTGGTTGGATGCTTTCGGGTGACTGCGTGGGCAGTCGCCTGTTCAACAGCAGATGCAGGCAAACCCTCAAAAAACGGGGAATTACGGATCATGGCAGCATCATTTGATTCACGAGGGCTATAGCGGTCATCCATGTAAAAACGAAACCCAAAAGATAAGCGAAACAATACTGATGACAGAATCAAGCAAGCAGCGGAAGCGAAACGCTTCCCTAAAGCCACGCCGTAGAAACTCTCAGGTCAATACTGAGGCTGAACAAATGGCGATACGTCACTCAAGTGTCATCATACGAGTAATGCCTCGAAATCGCCCTAATTCTGAAATGGAATCATTCGTTAAGAACCAAAATTCAGAGGAATACCCTAGAAGACAAGACTATCTCAGAACCATAGAAATATCACAGCTTTTATTGCAATTCTTGTCACTGACACCAAAACTTAAAAGTTCTACTGTATTAAAGCGCAAATAAAACGTAAGCAATAAACCCAGCTTTAGCAGAGTAGAGGCCGAAAGAAGGGCGATCGCCCTTCTCTAGAAATCAAATGTATGGTCGTGATGCATTTTTTCAATCCATCTATGCATAGATTGAATGTGAGCCACTGATACAATGCCGATACAGTCTCGATGCAATCTCGATGTCATTCAGTACCGATGCAGTTCAGTGCCTATCACTTTAGTGCCGAGCAATTCAGTGCCAAAGCGCATGCCCTCTTGGAAAGGACCCTCAGATGAATGCACCCTTAGAAGCCAATCAAGCCCAACTTGCCGTTATCGAAGCAAATGCTGACCGAATTGGGGCGATCGCCCATCAGGGGTATCAAACCCTGGGCGAAAAAGGGACGGTGGTAATTCTCCGACAGCTGGATAACCCGTCTCCCAATCTTGAGGACTGGCAACTGCAATTTCGCCCCATGAGCCAAATTGAAATGATGCTGAGCGACTGGAAGCAATCGGGATTGCAAGACATGCTCATTCGCTACAACCCGGACGTTTCTGTTATTTGTACGTTTTTGTATCCCAACGGTGCCCACACGAGCTACCACTTTTCGCCGGAACCGTTTCCTCCTGCTTAGCTAGAGAAGAGGGAAGGGGGAAGAGGGAAAAAGGAAAAAGGAAGAGGGAAGAGGGAAGAGGAAAAAGGAAGAGGGAAGAGGGAAGAGTAGAACTTCTTAATTCTGACTTCACACCCCAATGATTGGGACTTCAAGTCTGGGGAAACTAGGGGGATTGCTAGGGCACTATACTTGGAAATCGGTGCTGTCCGTCGGCTCATTCCGGATCAGGCTCAGATGAACTGCATTCTCTATATAATCTGTAAGAGAACGACTGGGCGATCGGGGATTGGGCGATCGCCCTGCACATGTTGATGGCCTCCTCTAAGACTCCTTGCGACGAATCTTTTCATAAAAATCGATTCATCGCTCAACGTTTTCGCTGAGAAACCGTTACGACTGTTACCAAGGTTGAGTTAATATCCATTCTTAGCTGTGTAGAATAGCCGTATCTCATCTCCCTATGGTTGATATTCCAGACGATATCCCCGAAGCTAAACGGTCATCATCCACCTCTTCCGGGCTCAACCCTTCTGCAAAACCTAAGAAATCGTCCTCTCTCATCTCATCGATGTGGTGGGTGGCTCTGGCAGTCGTTGCGCTGATCTCCGGCTCGTTTAGCGCCTGGTATCTACAAAAAATGCAGCTCGTTTCTGTCGCGGCTCCTGAACCCCTCAAAGCCCGAGCATTCTTAGAAGAGGCTTTCGCGACTAGCAGCATTCCTGCGTTTTCTTCAGGCTCCTCGCTGCTGGGTCACCGCAAGTATGACGAGGCTCCCGCTGAAACCCTTGTGTCCATCGTGGCTGACGGCAGCATCAGATTACGAGAAAGTGCGGCCCGCAGCTTTATTGAGATGGCGGCAGCAGCCCGAGCAGACGGGGTTATCCTTACGCCCGTTTCTGGGTTTCGTAGCATTGAAGAGCAACAATACCTATTTTTCGGCATTAAGCGCCAAACTGGGCTGAGGGCAGATGAACGGGCAGAAGTTAGTGCCCCTCCGGGCTATAGCGAGCATCACACAGGCTATGCTCTAGATTTAATTGATGGCAACCAACCGGACGTGGGTTTGGAAGAAGAGTTTGAAGAGACTGAAGCCTTTGAATGGCTTGAAGAGAATGCGTCCTTTTATGACTTCGAGTTGTCGTTTGAGGAAGGGGAGTCGGGCGCAGTCAGTTACGAACCCTGGCAGTGGCGATTTGTTGGAGACACCCATAGCCTGGAGACTTTCTATGGCAATGCGTATCCTGATGCATCGGAGGATGAACCATCGGAGGTGATTCCTTCGGGATCACCCCGTGCGTCTAGAGAGTAATCGACTTCACAAGTTGCAACAATGCGTTAATTTAATAACAAGAACCTGAACCCCTCGACGGCACATTCGCAAGAGAGTGTTCTCAGGACAGCGTTGACTATTCCAGCTTCATGGTTCGCGGCCATTCGTTGTGAGGTGACTATTGTGAGTCCGGTTACGCTTAATCTGGTGGCGATCGCCATCTTCACAGTAACAATGACCAGCTTACTCGGAGGCATCTTGGGCATCCCTCCAGCCGTGCCTGCGGTGGTGACGGCAGGTCTGCTGGGAGCAGCGACCCTCGACAACTTTGCCCTCGAAGGCCGTGGAGGAACTCTGGTCGTTGACTGGTTCTCTCAGTTTTCTGACGACCACCGTCAGCGGGTGGTGCATCATGAAGCCGGACACTTCCTGGTCGCCCATCTGTTGGGCATTCCCGTCACGGGATATACCCTGAATGCCTGGGAAGCCTTTCGCAAGGGTCAGCCAGGGCGAGGTGGCGTCAGTTTTGACACCCAAGACTTGGGGAATCAGATGGCCAAGGGGCAGGTTCCAGTGCAGAAAATTGACGCCTACTGCGCTGTGTGGATGGCGGGCATTGCCGCTGAGCAGATGGTCTATGGCAATGCAGAAGGGGGTTCTGACGATTGCCAGCAGCTTCGTACTCTATGGACACAGATTGAACCGCCAAAACCTGCCTCTGATGTCAAAATTCGGTGGTCGGCTCTCAAGGCCAAAACCCTACTTGAAACCCACAAAGAGACGTATCATCAGCTTGTTGACGCGATGATGAAGCGACTGCCCGTGGAAGACTGTTTGGCGATCGCCAATCAAGCCACGATGACTTCTGCTTAGAGTGGGCGTCTGCCCGTATGGCCTGAATCGACCTTTTCTACCGCAACTCCTATGGCTTCTACCCTCACTTCACAACGCGCCTGGGCACGGGCGATCGCCCAGCCTGC
>JAYKJC010000459.1:0-5249 GCA_035285885.1 Leptolyngbyaceae cyanobacterium
CGTGAGTTCCAAATCCTTGGCTGGGCAAAATTTTGTCTTCATTAATCACGCGTAGGGTAGAGAATCCCATGTGAGTCGGATCGTAATAGTTGCCAAATGAGAAGGTGTGACGACTGTCGAGCCAACCAAAATTTGCAGCTCCACGCTCGCTGGCAGGACGAATGGTAATCATGGTGAAACCTCCTGTAAGTGTTGAGTGATTGCTTCTAGACACACGTGCTGCGAGTCTCTGACAGGCTGAAACGGTAGCCCGCTGCACGAATGTATCGCTGTTTTGCTGAGCCTTCACTCTGTCCAAAATGCAGTCAAAGATACTGACGAACGATACCTGCGATAGAACAGAGCGTGATTGCTCATGCATCTATTGTGGATCGTCTTTCTCAAAAAGACAATACTAATATTAATTCACAGATTGATTCTTTTTAAGATACAATCAGTTTTGCAAGAGCCATGAGTCCTCAAGCACGATTTGGACAGAGGCAATAGCTTAGGGACGTAGCTTAGGGATATAGCTTAGGAACACAGCTTTGCCGGGGCCATGCGTGTACGAAGATCATCGCTCGAACCAACACTGCATGGGGAAGATGCTGTGTCTTTCAAAGCGTCATGTTGATCAACTTATGGATAAATTTGAAAGCATTCGTGCGTTTATTCACGTCGTCGAACACAATGGCTTTGCTGCCGCTGCCCGCGCCATGGGCGTCTCTCGCTCAGCCGTCAATAAATTAGTCATCAATCTGGAAAAAGAACTTGGCACGCAACTGCTCAACCGAACCACTCGCCGCGTTCATCCAACCGAAACAGGCTTGGCCTTTTATGAGCGCTGCACTCAGATTATGGGTGACCTCGAAGAAGCTGAGTTATCTATCTCACGCTTGCACCAAGAACCAAGGGGCAATCTAAAGATCAATGCTCCAATGTCGTTTGGCATCAAGCATCTGTCCAAACATGTCGCTGCATTTGCCTCCCACTATCCAGATCTCAAGGTGCAGTTGACCTTAGAAGACCGCCTGGTGGATCCGATTCAAGAAGGGTATGACCTCAACATTCGCATTGCAGGCCAAACCGAATCTCAAAGTCTGTTGAGCCAGGAGATTGCTCCCATGAGGTATCTGCTGTGCGCCGCTCCTATCTATCTCAGTCGTGCAGGTACGCCAACGCACCCGACGGATTTGCGGCATCATTCGTGCTTGCACTACGGCTATCTCGCTACGGGGAATCAGTGGAAGTTTATGGGAGAGGATGGGGAACACACGATTTCGATTCGCGGGGCGATGTGTTCTAACAATGGGGAAGTTCTTTGTGATGCGGCGATCGCCAACTTAGGCATTGTGCTGTTGCCTGAATTTCTTGTAGAAGATGCCCTGAGCGAAGGCCAGCTTCAGGTTCTCTTACCCGACTATCACCTACCTGAAATTGCTGTTTACGCCGTCTACCCTATCAATCGACACCTTTCCGTCAAAGTCAAATTGCTGATTGAGTTCTTGCACGAGCGGCTTTCTCACCGAATGGATAGATACAGCGCTGTGCGCTGAGGCTAAGCACGTTTGTGTGGGGCGCACCGCGCCCCACACAAACGTGCCTGTGCTTAATGCGAATGCACATCGCTATAGTCTTTACGCACATCCTTCAGGCCAAGAACCGTAGGCATTTTAAGATTAGCTACAGATTTGATGATGTTCCGGGTTCCAAGACCGGGAACACTCTGGAAGAACTACCTTGATTAGTAAAGGAACACCTTGCATGACCTGGCCGAAAGGCCAGGTCTTCATTCTTTAAAGTTTCTCTAATCCTTCCGGATCAAAACATCCAAAGAATTACCTAATCCTTTCACACTCCTCAGAACCGTAGACAGTTAAACAGGTGTCAAATCGATGCCCCCGTCTCAGAAAAATTAACGATACGCTGATAAATAGCTAGAGAACCCGTTTCGGCATGAGGCAATGCATTGTGTACGGTGCTTTCACCGCAAGCGCAGAGAATTTCTGGAAATTCTCATTTCCGGAATAGATGCATCTCAGGTTGATGGATCACTGTAGAAATAGTTCCTGATGATTCTGGTCATTCGGCCTCTATCCCACGTCAATCCCCGTGTTATTTCATCGCAAGCGCCAGTTCAAATGTTGAATGCAAGTGTTGAATAGTTGAATAACAGTTGATTGATGAAGCCTCAGAAAAATCACCCATAAGTATGAGGAACTCAGAGGATTTCACGGAAGCCCCAGGTTATGTAATCTTTGAGTAATGCTTCTTTACACTGCGTAAAGGAGAGAGATAGAGTTTATTTGGGTCAAGATCACGTTTCTGCGCACATTGAGTTCTGGAGAGTAACCCTATGACTATCGCGCCCATGAGCCTCTCAAACCTTAAAAAACAGCAGAACTCTCATCATCTGCGAGTGGTTGACACTCTTGGGCATGTTGGTAGTTCAGATTCATCTGTCGCTCAATCGAGTGATGCAGGTGACATTGCGATCGCCGCCTCAAATATCGAGATGGTTTACAGCACAGGCAATCAGAGTGTTCGCGTGCTGAAAGGCATTGACCTGAACGTTAAAGAAGGTGACATTCAGCTGTTGATGGGGCCTTCTGGCTCAGGTAAGACAACGCTGTTATCGGTTCTCGGTGGCATTCTGAAGCCAACCACGGGTGATGTAACACTCCTCGGTCAGAACATTACTCGCCTGTCTAAGTCAAAGCTTTCTCAGTTCCGCCTTGATGAAATTGGGTTCATCTTTCAAGGATTTAACCTGTTTGATGCCCTTTCAGCGGCTGAGAACATTGAAGTTGCGCTCAAAATGAAGGGTGTTCGGCGTCGTGCGGCACACGTTCAGGCGAGAGAACTGCTTGAGCGAGTCGGTTTGGGCGATCGCATGAATCAGCTTCCAAGAGACTTGTCGGGTGGGCAAAAGCAGCGGGTGGCGATCGCCCGTGCGCTAGCTGGTAATCCCAAAATCATTATGGCCGATGAGCCTACAGCAGCATTGGATTCTCATAGCGGTCAAGTGGTGATTGAGCTACTTCGTGAACTGGCGAAAGAGGGTGGACGCACTGTGTTGATGGTGACCCACGATCCTCGCATTCAAAAGGTGGCTGACCGGGTCATTTACCTGGAAGATGGAGAGCTGAAGCCGATCCCTGACTGGGCCGTCCACGCAGAAGACATTCAGTTGAGTGCATAGAGTTCAACCCAGCAGGGCGACAAGACGTTTTTCTGACAACTCTTTTTCTGACAACGGATTCTGAACAGTTGAGATCTTGAGAGAAAACCGGGGAAGCACATGTGCTTCCCTTTTTATTTAGAATAAAGCGCCATACTGTTTTGGATAAAGCGCCATATGTAGGGGCAAGGCATTGCCTTGCCCCTACCATTAGGATGACCTTGCATTTATCTGAATTTCAATCAATGTTTAGGGGAAGGTATCACAGTTGATCCAACACTGTTGGCTGATCAACCGTTTATTGGTTATGAGTCAATTGTGAGTGATGTGAGTGAGAGTCTCTACTCAACGAATTTGAGGATTTTGATGGAGCGAGTTGCGTCTGAGGGTACTGAAGAATAGCGGGCGGCGGTTTCTTCAATGTGTCGCAACTGCCCCAGCGCTAGTCCACAGGGCATGCCGTATTTTGCCCGGACTCGATCGCTGGCAATGGTCAAAGCGGTGCGCGATCGCTCGACAAAATCGGCTAGCTCATAGCTTTCACCAGGCACGAAATATTCTTTCACGATGAGCGAGGGAGAATAGCAGAGTTCTTGGGTGCCATCGGGCCATTCAATCTGGAATCGAATTTCAGGCATCGTCAGGAATTGGATTCATGGGTCGAAGTTTTATGGCTATCACCATAGCATGCTCCAATTCGTCACTTGACGCGGACACTCTCGCAGTAGGAATCCACGGTGAGTGGGTTATGCGTCCACGGTTGGGTGTCCAAGAGAGAATGCTTCACATCTCCCCAACGCTGACCCCGCCGAAGTTTCTGCTCAATGACCCGCTCGGCCATGTTCGTCGCTATGCAGACGTGCGCTGGAGCAAGTTGTCCGAGCAGGCGAGCCTGGCGATAATGATGGGCTTGACACAGCGCTGTCTCTAGCTGCTGAGAGAGCCGTTGAGCGAGAGACGCACGCGCATCTTCTCCATCAGGCTTTTTTCTATCAGAATTTCTTGGCTCAAGCAGTAAAACATAGTGTGGTTGGGGCGACAACACTGGAATCAGGCTTTTGAATGCGGCATCTTCAATGGGCAGTTGGTGCAAGACGTCGCTCACAAAATCACTGTTGAGTTTTTCGCCAACCATGTCGCTGATTGAGCGATCTCGCCCCAAAAATTCTAAACATGGCGTTTGACGATACAGGTGCGTAACTCGAATGCGATCGCCCATCCGGTAGCGATACAGTCCGCCCTTCTGAGACACAATAATGCGATATTCCTGGCCTTCTTCTAGTTCATGCAATCGACGAAGAGTTGGAACGGCATCCACTGACTCAAACTCGAAGAACACCTCATCGAGCAGAGGCACCTGTCCTGGATGCGTGTTGTTGAGAGGCTGTGCTTGGACAAGGGGAACGGTCATCGGGGCCTCTGTCGCCAATAGTCCTTTGCCTTGAACCAAGACGCCAGGAAAGAGCGATCGCACCTGATGGGCCTGATCGGCAGCACTTGCACTGTCCCAGCAGGAAATCAATTTCAGGTGGGGCCAAACGTCTACCCACGAAATTGGGTCGGACATCAACGCGTCTCGGCGGCGATGGCTCATGCTTTGTCCTAGACATTGCAGAAGCGAGTGACGATGCTGCTGGATGTACGCCAACTGAACCATCAAGAAACTGGGGCTCCAAATGGATAGGATTTCTAGTCGTGTCTCTTTCAGCAGTCTTAAGCAGAGAGCCTGCTTGAATTCTTCGGCGGAGCGGATGCGTCCTAGCTGAGGCAGAGTGATCAAGAAGGGACTGAGCACCCATTGCAGCCAGGGGTCGAGATACTCTGCATCATCTTGCAAAGAATTGTTCGTCAGAGTGTCTGGAGGCGTGGAGTGGCTGGCGACCGATGCTGAGGACGATGATGCGGTGAGCGTGGGCGACACACAGAAATACACCTTTCCCGTCGAAAATGGAGGGCCGTGGCGGATCAAATCGTGTGCCCATACACAAAACATACGGCTGAAGGATTGTCGGAGTCCTTGGGTGTAGGGAATGCGCTTTGCGGCTCCGCGACTGCCAGAGGTTTTCTCTTCAAACACGATGGGATCGGG
>JAYKJC010000460.1:0-4667 GCA_035285885.1 Leptolyngbyaceae cyanobacterium
AAATGTTCACATCCCAGTAAGGAATAGTCAGCCGTAGCCAGTGTTCCTTTGACTACTTTCAGTGGAGAAAGGTCTAACGGCAATTGCTCGCGTGTGTCTTGGACTGCTGTTACCTGATCTGGACTGAGGGTTCTTTTCAATGCAGTTCTCCCTTCAGATAGGTCAAACTTGAGATCTGAGGAGCTCTACTAAGATGTGATGCTCGGTAGTACTCCCAGGTTATTTCGATGTTGAAGGCGGCGTTTTTGGAATCAGGAAGTCGCTTTGCCCGAAAGCCTTCCTCGACCATTGCCAGGATGAATACTCCGTTAGGAACATAAACTCCGCAGTCACGCTCCATCACGTGCTTCAGCTTGTAGCTGTTCGCACTGCGTCGACAGTAAGGAGTGCGTACGAAGGTCTGCCTTGAGATCCAACGCCGCGCGGCGGCTATCCCAGTGACGTATTCAGGAGTGAACTGCTCAAACGGTCGTTGTGACCTGCTATCAAAATAACCAAAGGCGTCAATCTGGATCATATCTATGAACCTCCAGTGAAGTGTGCATCGGTGCATGGGGGTGTGCATGGCTACCGGCATTTTTCGCGAAGCTCTGAACGCTTTGTCCCACAACGGATTGCAGGTTTTGGTAAGTGTGCAGCACAAATTTCGCAAAAAGGGTTTCTATTTTGTATTTTTTTCCTTATAGCCTCTTTATACATGATGTACCCATTCACAATCTATGTAGACCTTGGTGCTCAAGGGCTTGAAGTGTGCACGGGTGCACCTATACACGGTCTTTCACTACCCTTTCACTCCTGCACAATCAGCCACCTTGATATCTGCGCGGCGCAAGATCTTGTTATTAAGCTCAGTCGCGTCGTAACCCGCGCTCTTCGCCAATGAGATACCTGTCAAAGCCCAGAATCGATGTTTACGATCACCGACGCACACCTTCTCACACTGATGAGTCAATCGAGCGTACGTGTAGAACTTGGATTGATCGGCACTGCGACCTATCTTGGCCTCTGCAAACAGAAGCTGGATCACCTGTAGCGGCACCATGCCGTTAGGATTTAGATCGAAGTAACTGTCGAAGAACATTTCTTGTTCTATGTCGAGCATCGCAGGACCAGCAGCGGCTTTATCAACTGGTATACTGCCGTGATTGGGGCACAACTCACTGTAGACCTTCATGCAGTACCCTATAATCTGGGATGCTTCTGCCCTAAGCTTTTCTGCGTAGTCCTCAATATGAGTAAGGTTGCGCTTAATAAAACAGTAGATTGCTCTCCTCTGGTCAGCCGTCGATGATGAGATTTGCAGTTCTCCGTTAGCTAGGAAAATAAATTTGCAGTTCAGCTTGGTCGAATAAGCTGCTTTGAACTTCTGGTTAATCAGCGTCTTATCCCCACCTGTTAGTGATTTGAAAATCGCGGACGTTGGAAATCTTGGAGACTCACACTCACTGAAAACGACGAGGCGCTTGCCGAGAAAGCTTGCTGTCCAATGAGACCCTGGTGGCCGCTTGTCGTCTGGAGTAGTTTCAGTGTGAACGCCTGGACCAAGTGTGTCGTTTAGTACATCAATCAGAGCGCTTTTGCCGTTTCTACCGTCTCCGTGAATGAAGAGATACTGCTGGCGATCAGCTTTTTCGTAAAACAATGATCCGACGAAAGCCGCTAACGCTCGAGGTTCTGAACTCCGGGCTAAGATGTCTGCAAACAGCGGCGGTGGTTCTTCGCAGTGCATTGGCTCTGGAAATGGGGCGCGGTGGAACGCCAAGCTCTTGTCGCCGGTAAAGGCAAACATCTTTGGCATATCGATAGGTTTAACCGAGTACATCCACATCTTCGCGACTTCTTGAGCATGTTTGAAAGTCAGAAGATACTGCGGCAGCGAAATATTTTTGTTTGTGTAATTGAGGACTGAGCCGGTCAGTCCTCCAAGGTCGCAAAATTGTACGCGTCCTGGACTGTCTTCCACCAACAGTTCTCGAATACCAGGTCCTGGTTCAATGACATGGAACTTATGCGGGAACTCAGGGAAAACCGGATTATTTCCCGTCATACCCAATACTATTGATTCAAAAACTTCAGCTTGAGATAACTTGTGCTCACCCATGCATCGACTCCCACTTCTTGAATGCACTGCGTACTGTGGATGGAATTTCCCATTCAATTACTTTCGGGTCCGTTTCTGACTGATATGTCTTCGACCGCCGAATCCAATCGATCACCTCAGCTTCTTGGTAGCCCACTCGTGCGCAGTCAAATGCGAACTTGTAAGAAGACCAGTTGCGTTCACCAGCTGGTGCACCGCAGCTCAGGTATTTCAGCGCACTTGCTGGCAGCCCTGAGAGTTTCCGAAGAGGCCCTTTCTGATTCTTTGGAGGAAGAGTTTTTACTGATTCAATGAGGTAGCCTTCGGTCTCAATGCTGATGATTTCACGACACGGATAGAAAAATCGCGCAAGATCAGTGCATTTTTTATCGCATTTGTCTGCGCGATTTTCCTTCGTCAGCATTGTAAGGCTAGGCTTGTAAAGGTTCGGATCAAGGATGGGTTCGTCCCAAACTGAGACGATACGAAATCGGTCGCATATGACGCCATCTTTCGCTACTTGATGGCTGTGCGTGGTGCCGATGACATGAACAGTGTCGCACCAATCACGAACTGCTTGGTCGAGTGAATAATCAGGACTGTCGAAATCAAGCGCAACAAGCTGCGACAGAAGAAAGTTAGCTGATTTCCTAATCCCCCCACGCCAAACTATTGGGGACCAGCAAAATTTCGTGGCAAGTTGAGCAAAACTTTCCAGAGGAAACTCTGTACGGTCGAAACCACTGGCGTAACGTTCGCCCTTTTTCCCATCAAAACGAGAAATATGGAGGCTGAAGTCCAGACGACGATGCTGAATACTAGTTTCCTTCACAATGTCATGGTCCCTTTTAATTTCCTAAAAACGAAAAATACCCGCCAGAAGGGCAGGGTCAGGTGTGATGATCCGGATTGTAAGGGGCAACCGGGTGATTAGGCCGGTTGTTAGTCCCCAAAGATGGCTTACGAATGGTAGAAAGTTTCTTAATGCATTGGGCGATCTCGTGTCAAGATCTTGGGATCTAATTTTTTGTGCAATACTCTTTGTCGACGACAAAGGAATAAATACCGTGGTCGGATAAGTCTTGATCGATGTAGTTTACCTGGACTGAATTTAATTTTGGTGACATGGAGACTTCCCAATATGCGTTATTGGGTTGACCCAACACATCTCCAAATAACTTTTTTTCTGGGAAATTTAAGGTACTTTGCTCCCATGTTTCACTCCAGATTAGTCCCCGAGATTGACTACCAACTCTGATCTGAGCCTGATATGTTCCATCCGAAAATTCGGTTACTCGATAATCAACGATGAATCTAACTTCCTCGTTATCAAGTACGATTTTTCGATTTTCACCTTTATCGTAACAACTGTATACGTCAGTCACCGACATTGGTTGGTTATTGTTGGACACTTCAACCGGAGTCCATGACCCACTAAAACACGCTTTAAATACCGACTCTTTTTGGACGTATATCAATCTTCCTTCGCTATCGCACGGAGGAATAGCCTGACCTTCTTTTATATAAAGAGCATCTTGAAACGACGAAATCTCGCTACTTTTGATTTCGTCTTCCTGAATATTAATATCATCGTTTCCATCTTGGTTTTTTTGAGATTCTTCTTGTGGACCGCATGCCATCAACGTCATGGCAATTAAACAATTAACTATTCGCATCGATATTACCCCCGCAGTTTGAATACTGATCGGCAATAGAGGTTTAATCGTTTACTTATTAATTCTTAGGCTGGTTAACTGTCTTTTTTCCTAATGACATAGCCAGCTTCGGAAGCAAACTTGACCAGATCAAAGACAATTTTTCCTTGGCCAGCGGGATACATTTTTCCAGGAGGTAAGAAAAGAAAAGCCGGATGGACACCAAAAAAATCAGCTATGCGATCGATAGTTTGAGAGACCGGTACTTCTTTCGCATTCATCCATCTGGATACCGAAGTCGGAGTAACGCCAATTTTTCTGGCGAATTCAGACTGTGTTAATCCACGCTCTCTCAACAGGGATGCGAGCGCATCCGCAAAACACTCTCTCAGCGAAATCATCACTTCCGCTCCAACCATCGTTCCATCGAAGGTCGGTATGCCATAGCGAGCCGAGGATTTCATTATAACCCTTTGATAATTAAAGATGTTTGTTAATAGTTGACACGCAGCTATAAAGCATGGCAATAATTCAACATGTCGCCGTCGGCGATTGAAGCTTGGGTGCTGGGGAGTGATGGCCCCGTATTCTGGCTTACGAGTGGAAAGACCCTGATTAGGTCTTTTATTGGTGATTCCCGCAACGGTCACGAAGCGGTTCATAAGAGGTCAGTCATATGTAGGGTGTGGCTGACCTCTACTATTTTAACGCATCCGAAGTCAACATCAAAAGAGTTAAGAATATGACAAGTGATCTGAAGCAAGTAAATTCCGTGGAAGAACTTTGGGATTTAGAGCAACGTGGAGCGCTTCTTGGCCTCATTCGCGTTCCAAACGAAGCCTATCATGCAGGCCCAGGTGTTAGCTCGACGGACCTGAAAAAGCTGCTCGAATCTCCCGCGCACTACAAAGCCCATAAGAAAAATCCACCGA
>JAYKJC010000461.1:0-5867 GCA_035285885.1 Leptolyngbyaceae cyanobacterium
AGCTCATGTCGTTTCCTTTTGGCTGCGGGAGAGGGTCGCACTGATCGCACTTGCGGTTCATCGCGGAGCAAAGCCCGGGCACGCTGCAAGGGCTCGGCCGCTTCTCACAACGCTGGAAGTGAAAGGATCGAATTTGCCGCGTGCGCTTGTCGACGCCCAGCGGCAGATCGCAACCACAGTATTCGCAGGGTTTGCTCATGGCCCCTCCTCCACGATGTCACGAGTAGCGTCCCACCAAGAAGCCCAGCAGCTGTGCCAGTGTTCACCGACCGAGGCCCACCCGCATCCACCGCGGAGCCGCTCGGACAAGAACACGAACACCGGGAACCAGACCATCAGCAATGCCATCAGCCAGACGAACGAGAACCAGAAGCCGAAGCCGATAGACGCCCAGAAGCCTCGACGATTGAAACGTGGGTAGTTCATTCTCCACTCCTGATTCCATAGAACCTCGGGAACCGGGGCTTGTCCTTGACACCGTAGCCGAAGCACCGCCAGTGGACGGTCTTCCCCACAAGCAGCTCAGGCTTCTGCCAGTAGCGGAGCCGGTCCGCGTGGCTCATCTTTCCGGGCGCGATGCGCAGCTCGCCCCACTCGGCCGAGTGTGCCAAGATTGTGCCGACCATGCCGTTCGCCTGCAACCCGGCCGAGACGCGGGAGCGCTTGGTGCGGCCGAGGGCGTCCGAGGTGGCCTCGTTGACGTTGTGGCTGCCCTCCTCGACGCGGACCACGACAGCCTCGCCGTCAATGAAGCGCTTCACCTTCACGAGCCCCTGCTCCTTCAGCGTGCTCCGGCCGTGCTTGTAGAGAGCGTCCGGATCCCGGGTCATGATGCCCTCGTAGCCCTGAGCCAGCGCTTCGGATTCGAACTTCAACACCTGCTCGGGGCTGATGAGTCGCTGGTGCTCAACTTCTTCAAAGAACTCCGGGATCTTGTAAGTCTTCCTCGCCAGCAGCTCCAAGCGCTCCATGAAAGACAACTCCGGCGCCACCACGTCGAACCCGAACATGACGAACGGCGGTCGGCCAGCGAACGCCATAATCCCCGACTGCGTGTTGTTCAGGCACAACGGGTCCGTGGGCGAACCGACCACCACTTCGCCGTCCACTGCCTCCAGCGCCTGGGCGTGTTGCTTCACCCACTGCTGGAAGTATTGGTTGCGCAGCGGCTCGCCGTTCCGGCTGTAGGCGACGCCGCCCCAGACCGTGCAACGGATGCCGTCCAGCTTGGGCGAGGCGAGGAGCGGGTAGCGCAGCTGGCGGAAGTCGTTGTCGACCTTGGCCAAGTCCGCGCTGAGCATAGGCTTCGGAAAGTCGCTCACAGCGCGCCCTCCGCCGAGACGCACGACCCGGTGTTCTTCTGCACCGAGACGGCACGGTCGTCGAACAGCTGGTACATGAAGTAGTCCTTCACACACGTCACGACCAGAGGCTGCCCGAACACCTGCTCCGTCCACTCGTGGATCGCCTTCACGGCGGTCAACGCGTCCGTGATGCGTTCCGGCGAAGCGTCGAACTCTTGGACCACCTCCAGCTGCGATTGCGCAAACCACTTCTCGATCGCCTCGCGCTGCGACACGTCCAGCGGCAGCACCAGCGGCCAGCACCGCGCCGTGAAAATACGCACCTCGCGGCCTTCGGCCAGGAAGTCCTGCACGCGCTTCACCATCGGTACGACAGGCTCCCCAATGTGGCCGGCCGAGACCCACTTGTCATACTTGACGAGCGTGCCGTCGAGGTCCATCGCGATCCATCCACTCTTGCTCATTCAGCTCTCTCCTGGTTGGGCCGGCAAGACGGGGCACAACGCCGCATCCACAGGCCGAGATACTTTACCTGAAGTCCGGTGCCAGCGGGAAGAGTTCTCCCACATTTGAAGCACTGAACCTCTCTCACCGGACCCTCAGCAGGTCCGTCCTTCCGCAGCCTGAACAGGGCAGGCACCTTCACCGGATCAACGCTCATTCTTACGCACCAGCCCCGTCGCTCCACAGCCTCCGCAGAGAATCGTCTCGCGGGCCTTGAACCCTTTCTGCTTGTAGGTCTCGCCCTTGCCTTCACACGTCGGACAGGCGTAGTGGGTCCGCGCCAGCGAGGCGAGGTACTTGCGCTCGGCCGCCGGGTCGCTCAGGGTTTCGTAGGCGACGTTGACGAGGGCCATGGCTTGCCCGTCCCCTCCGTTCCGGTCCGGGTGCAGCTCGCGCGCCTTGCCGCGCCGAGCGATGTCCCGCTCCGTTTGCGTCGCCAGTCGTCGGACGCCCAGCACTTGGTAGAGCAGCGGCTCGCTGTTGGGGCTCATTTGAGCAGCTCCTCGGGAATCTCGACCTCGTCGCCTAGACGAGACGCGACGAAGCAGCGCATGGCTGCGATCAGTTTGGTGGGACCTCTTGCTTCAATAGGCCAAGGGTGTATGCGAAGTTTGGACGCGCTGAATTTGTGGTCAGGATCCTCTTTGCTGTTTCCGTGCCCAACAGCGATGTCTTCATCGTCGATGATCGGGCCGCCTGCCTCCCATTTGCGGGAGAAGAGCAAGTCGGGGCCTGTGATGTACGTGCCGTCTAGGTTGCCGTCTTCGTCACGCAGGCGGCGGAACAGGCTTGCGGGTAGGCGACCCCATTTCTGAATGTAAATATCCTCCGGCTTCATGCCTTTGGCGATGCACACCGCCCAGTCTAGGGCACCGTCGGTCAGCTCGGAAGTCTTGACTTTGCTCATGCCAGCCTCACTCCCCGTTCACGAGCGATGGTGTCGATGTACCCGGCCACCGCGTCCACGTTCGCCTCGGTGTTGACACCGTCCGCGTGCATCCGCGCCGTCACGCGCTGGGCCGCCTCGCGAATCGAGTACTTGTTCAGCGAGACCGTGGCGCGCACCGTGCGGCCGTCGGCCGAGTTGTAGCTCAGGCGCAGCACGGGGAAGCGGCGACCGTTGTACTCGATCTTCTGGCCCAGGTAGATGCCCGGGACCGGGGGCGTGGGCTTGAAGCGCTCGCGCTTGCCTTCTTCCCTGCTCATGCCACCACCCCTCGTGCGCGGAGCCAACGGCCCAGGTCCTCGGTCCCCTGGCGGAGCAGCGCGTAGGCCACGCGCGTGCGCTCCAGCTGGCCGTTGGGGAGGCTCTCGCGGAGGGCCATCGCAGCGGCCTCGACGGCCATGCCTGCCTCGGCGTAGTCCAGCACCTGGAACTGCAGCGGGGGCTTCGGCGCGGTCGGAAAGCCTCCTGTACGCTCGCGCCGCAGGGTCTCCAGGGCTTCCGTGGCCGCCGACAGGCTCCACGCCAGGGGTTCTTGTGAGTCCTTCATGTTGACCATCCTTTCTTCGAAGAACGAACGCCCCAGGTGGTCAGCCCGGGGCGCTCAGGAGTCTCAGCTCGTCAGACCAGCTCGAGGGCCTGGGTCAGCGCAGCCGTCTTCAGCTTGTCGCCAGGGCCGAACCAGCCGTTCCACACCGTGTGGTCGAGCGTGGAGCGCGACCGGTCGTGGTCGACGTACTCGGTCACCGCGTTCACCGCGCCCCAGGCCGTGCCCTCGGCCGACAGCAGCGTGCCGCCCAGGGCGGAGGTGGTGAAGAGGCGGAGGATGCGCTTGAACGCCTTGGACTCGCGCACAGCCTTCTCCTCCTTGGTGCCCAGCTGCTCGGCCAGCAGCTTGACGTAGAACTGCTCGGCCGCCGAGTTCGTCAGTCGCACCTTCGTCAGCGCGCGGGCGGCTTCGACGTACGCGGCGAAGTGCACGTTGGCCGCGGCCAGCACAGCCTTGGCTGCCTCGGGGGAGAACTTGCTGCGATGGCTCACCGCGAAGGTGGCCTTCGCCGCGCCCAGGGCGGCCGACACCGTGTTGTAGCACACGGGACGGATGCCGGTGAAGCGCGCCGAGGTGCGGCTGGAACCGTCGCAGCTGGAGTGCATCAGCACGTACGGGCAGACGATGTCCTCGCCGGCCACCTTGGCGCCGTCGTTCACCTTGGCCGCGACCCAGAACTGCTTGCCACCGAACAGCGTGCCTGCTGTCTCGATCTTCAGCCCGGCGTTCTTGGCCAGGTCGGCGAAGACGTCCATCAGCTGCGACGGCTGGACGACCTTGTAGTCCGACGAGACGATGCCCAGCTTGGCCTTCGTGTCGTTGCGGAAGAGGACCACGTCGGTCTCGGACTTGTGCTGGACGCCGTCGTCGTCATTGAAGCGGACGAACGAGCGCTGGATCTTCCAGTCGAGGCCGGCGACCTTCAGCCACTCCTCGGGGGAGGCGTCGCGCGGCAGGGCCGTGCCCAGGGAGTGCCAGGGCACTTCGCCCGCGGCGTAAGCCATCTCGACGCGACCGCTCTTGTGAATCGTGAGTTCGTGGGACATTCTGCTCAGCTCCTAGTTGACCCCGGCGGCAGTACCGGAGTGACATCATTATGCGCCTCCTGCGCTCGGGAGACAACAACTACTTGGTGCCGAAGATGGCGTACTGGCCCGGGTAGCACCCGTACAGCGGCACTTCCTCGGCCACCGCGCCACGAGGCTGTCGGTAGCTGACCGATACATTGCTGACATGCACCAGCACCGTGCCCTCGGGGCACACCAGGGTCCGGGCACTCGTGCGCTCGAAGCCTCGGTGCTCCTCGAGGACGTGGAACATCCCCGCGAGCAGCGCCACGACCGCCAGCCCAGGCCAAGCCCCGATCAAGAAGCTGCGCCACCTCACGCCGTGTCCTCCACCATGCCGCTCGCGCTGTGCACGTGGGCGTCTCCGTCATCGAACTGGTGCATCAGCTGCACCACCGTCGCCCGGTCCGTCCAGGCGAAGGCGGCGACACGCATCAGGCCCGAGGCCATCTCCATGGCGAGCACCGCAGGGTCGTCGGCCGGGTTGCGGCTGCGCATGCTTTGCTCCATCTGGGCGCGCATCCACTCGGCCAGGAGCAGCGTCTTCTCGTGCTTCCTGCACTCCTGGGCAGTGGTGAACTCCCGCCCATCCAGGGCGGTGTAGCGGGTCTCGGTTCGCATGCGTAGCTCCTCAATTGTGGCCAATGGCCAGGTGTTGCTCGGCGCCCGACATCGGGCGGTTCAGCTTCGGGAAAGCCTAGGACAACATTGTCCCGCCTACGGAGGCGCAAGACAACCTCGTCACTTGACGCGCTCATTGCCGAAGCGCACGTACCACCGAACCAGGTTGGCGCTCAACTCGCGCACTTCGGCAGCCATGATGAAAGGGCGTGGTGAGTCGGGCCGGAGGAAAGCGCCCCACTTCCACTCTCCCGTCCTCTTCAGCCGCACGCGACGAATGTGCACGCGTATCATCAGTGCCTCGTCTCGTCTTCGTCAGTGAGGTGCATCGAGTACTCGGGTGCGTCGGCAATCAGCACCAGACCCTTCGGCCGGAGCGGCCACAGCTCGGCCAGGAGCGGCAGGTCCTCGGGGTCGAGGCCGATGTACAGCGCGATCGAGCTCACCATCCAACCCGAGCCATTGAACCGGCCGAACCTGCCGACCTGAACCGCGGCGACCAGCTCGGTCTCGGTCCAGCGGACAATGTCGACATTGACCAGCGCGTCCCGAGGGCTGAAGCCTCCGTCGCGGATCAAGCGCCCACACACTTGGTCCATCAGCTTACGCAGCGTGGGCTCCGGCAGCTCAGGGTTCGTGTTCTGGCCCTCGAGCAGCCACAGGGCTTGGCGGGGAGTGCTTTCCATGGCTCAACCCTCCACCGGCGGGAACGTGTCGATGCGCTGGATCACGACCACCACGCCTTCGGCTGGCGGCAGGTCTCCGTAGCCGGACCGCAGCACCTCGGACAGCTCGTGCGCGAGCACCTGAGGCGAAGGAGGGCCGTCGCTGTTCGGGCGCTGGAACGTGAGCGACACCTGCACCGTGTGGGTGCGCAT
>JAYKJC010000462.1:0-14345 GCA_035285885.1 Leptolyngbyaceae cyanobacterium
CAGAACCCCATCGAAGGGTGCTTATGGATCTTAGCGTGCCTCTGGAAATGTCTCATAGAAATGGGTAGCGTCGCTTTGCAACACTACCCACTTGGTCAAATGATCTGAGAACTAGCACAAAAAAAAGAGAGAAGTATCGCTTTAGATGCGACCTAAACAGGTGCTGACTCAGCCGTGTCAGATTCAGATTCAGAACCCTGACTGACCGCTCCCTCAGCTTCTGCCTCCAAATGTTCATCAACGACTTCCCCGTCCATCTCAGATTCTTCTGACTCAGCGTCTGACGAGGCGATCGCCTTTGGAGAATCGAGAACCGCATTCATGGGTTCTTTCACCGATTTCTGAATTTGCTCTGCTTCACGCTTGAATTCATTTTGGAACTCATTAGACGCATCTTGGAAACTCTTCATGGCCTTTCCCAAGCTTCGACCAATTTCTGGTAGCTTCTTTGGGCCAAAGATAAGCAGTGCAACAATGAAAATCAGTGCCATCTCTGGCAGACCAATTCCAAATATATTCATGAGGGATACCTCCTGAACGAGCACATAACAGTGCAAGGACTGAATAAAAAACCCCGGCACGACCGGGGCCTATTTCTCTTAGAGAGCAACACCAAATCGAGCAACAGCAGACATACGCTTCAAAAATAATTGTGCAGTACTCAACTGTCGCGTGATAACCAAACAAAACATGCTTGATTATCGGAACTTGGACAAACTTGACCAATCCACATCCAAACTGTCCAGAACAAGAGATGAGTTATAGATCTGGAGGATGATTAAAAGAAAAACGAAAAACAAAAGCATAAATACAGCCATTAGCGGGGTTGTCCCCCAACCGGGTGCTACCTTACCGTATTCAGCATTAAGGGGTCTTAAAAGATTTCCCAATCGCGTCCGTTGTGCCATAGATAACCTACGCAGGATTCTAAACTATTTAACGATTCGTAATACTATAGAAGAATAACACTCATGTGTAACAGAGGTTAATCAACGTAATGGATACTGCAACAGTTTTTATCATTTCTATTGCTCTTGCGACAATCGCAGTCACGGGGTACGCAATTTACATCTCATTTGGCCCTCCGTCAGCTGAATTGGCCGATCCTTTTGAAGATCATGAAGATTGATGGGTGACGCATCTGGCAGGCATGGGCTTGCTCTCAAGCCTGCTTAGTTCTCCATCAGAAAATCGCATCGGCAAATCGCATCGAAAAATTAACTGAGAATCGATGCTTCAAAAAATCGCCCTCAGCAGCGTCTTTACTAGCCCGCTATCACTTGCTAGCTCAAACGAGTTGCAATAATGAATGCGATCGCCCCCTGCCACTGAACAATCGTGTTCTCCACCTGTTGAACAAAAGCCTGTCGAATGCTTTCAATATCAGAGTCACTCAGATTCTGACTGAGATAGTCACGATAACTTGGGCGTTCCGTTCCCTCAGAAAACCAGCGGTCTAAAGATTGCCGAGTAATGCGGGTAGCTGTACTCGTTTTCTCAATATGAATTGTTGCATCTAGTCCATGCTTCGTCATCATACCGAGCAAATCGTGGGGTTCCCAGTTCACCATGGGATCTGAGGAATTGCTATAAATGGACTCTTCGGCTTCTTGAATTTTTTGGTAAACTTTTTTGGAAAACGTGTTAGGCGAAAGCAACTGATACAGGCGCTGAGTTTCACGGGGTATTGCTTCTGCTAAAAGCAGTTTCCCCTCCGGGGCAAGCAAACGGGTGAGAACGCTAATGACTGAATCTTTGTGAGAATGCGCCATCAAGACATTTCGTCCGAGCAGGCGATCGCACTGCACATTGGGAGTCACTCTTAAAAGCTCAACATCAAGAGTTTCTAGCTCAGACTGAATCACCATGGGTCGTCGAAGTTCTGGAAGTGCCTGGGCTTGTTCTCTCAGTGCTGTTGCCTCTTTACCCGTACGCACGCAGGCGTAAACACCTCCTTCGGGAACGTGCCGAACGGCCTCCCACGTCAACAACCCACTGCCCGCATTCAAATCGACGACAATGTGATGTCGCTGGAGACTTGCCTGGGCAAAAAGGCGATCGCGCACCGTTCCAAGAGTCTCACCAACCTGGCTCAACGTACGCTGCAACCAACGTTCAGTGGTGCGATCGCCCGGACTAAACGTCAAAACTTCCGGCAAAGCAACCCCGATTCCTTCAACGAGTGCCGTCAGTTGTGCCTCCCTACGACGTAAAACGTTCAGTTGAATGTCTTGTTCATATCCCTGGTCAGACGGCTGATAGAAAACCTGTCCCTGGAGGCTACTCGGCAAATATTGCTGCTCAACCCAATGCTCACGGTAGGAATGGGGGTATAAATACCCTTTGCCATGCCCAAAGCTATATTTATCTCGGTTGGCATCTCGCAAATGGAGCGGAACATCCTCTTCCTTTTCAGATTCAACTGCGGAAAGCGCATCAAAGAAGCCCATCACCGTATTAGATTTGGGACACGTCGCCAGATAGAGGGCTGCATGCGCCAGAGGATATCGCCCCTCAGGCATTCCCACCCGATCAAAGGCAGTGGCACAAGCCGTCACCACAACCACGGCCTGAGGGTCGGCTAAGCCCACATCTTCACTCGCTAAGACAATCATTCTCCGAAAGATAAACCGTGGATCTTCTCCGGCATACACCATCCGTGCCAGCCAGTAGAGAGAAGCATCTGGATCTGAGCCTCGCAAGCTTTTGATGAAGGCACTCACAGTATCGAAATGAGCATCTCCTTCCTTGTCATAGAGCACCGCTCGACGCTGAATCGACTCCTCCGCGACCTCAAGCGTAATTCGAATCTCCCCCTCTTCATCTCGAACCGTCGTTTCTACCGCCAGTTCCAGGGCGTTCAACAAGGCACGCGCATCACCATTAGCCACGTTAACCAAATGGTCTACAGCAACAGGCTCGATAGTGACATCGAGTTGTCCATAACCACGCTCCGGATCCGCTAGTGCTTGTTCAACCACTCGGTAAAGATCATCGGGTTCCAGGGGCTTGAGCTGAAAGATGCGGGATCGGCTCACAAGCGCCTTATTTACTTCAAAATATGGATTTTCCGTGGTTGCGCCAATCAAGATGACGGTGCCATTTTCAACCCAAGGCAGGAGGGCGTCTTGTTGAGATTTGTTGAACCGATGCACCTCATCAACGAATAACAGCGTGCGCTGACTGTAGAGTCCTCGTTTTTCCTGTGCTGTGGCAATCGCCCCTCGAATCTCTTTAACTCCAGCCAGGACTGCATTAATCGAAATGAAATGAGCTTTCGTTGTGTTTGCAATGACGCGAGCCAGAGTCGTTTTTCCAGTACCTGGAGGTCCATAGAAGATAAGAGAAGAAAGCTGATCTGCCTGAATCGCCCGCCTCAATAACCGACCTGGCCCAATAATATGGGTTTGCCCCACGAACTCGTCCAGCGTTCGTGGGCGCATCCGTGCCGCCAGAGGAGCACTTGTTTCCTCCAAATGCTCACGATGGGTATCGAATAAATCCATACAGAACTGAAGTAACCCTTAGCTCAGCAAGCTTAACATCCAAGCTCTATCTCAGCTTAGGGCACATTGAGTCACATCGAGGTAATGCACCTTCGAGGCGGTGCACCTTCGACAGTGCTTAGGCAGACAGGGTTTCCTCACGATGGATGACTGTAGTGTCTTCAGCTACCCACCGTAATCGCGCCAAACGCCAACCAAAGTTCCTTGTAGCATTACATCTACAGCATCAGCCTCAATCGGGTCGTACTTAGGATTGGCTGCAATTAACCGAACTTGGTTCTTTTCTCGATAGAAATACTTCAAGGTATTGCCATGTCCCTCGACACGGGCAGCCACGATGACGCCATTTTTAACGCGATCCGGCTCTGAAACTGGACGCATGATGACAATGTCTCCATCTGCAATCATGGCATCGATCATGCTATCGCCACTGACACGCAGCGCATAGTCTTGGGGACGTAGCTGAAGCCCGGTGATATTGAGGCGATCGCTCTCTTCTGTAAACGGCTCAATTAATCCCCCTGCAGCAATCTCTCCTCGAATGGGCACTCCTTGATGGACAGACTCTAACAACCGAATGGTGCGTGCGCGTCCTTCAGTCCAATCGATGTATCCTTTGTTGCGAAGGTGTTCAAGGCGACTTTGAATGGGCGCAGGAGACTTCAGATCCATTGCTCTCATCATCTGGCGGATCGATGGAGAATGTTGATGCTCTCTAATGTATTCGACAAGCCAATCATAGAGTTCTTTTTGGGCGGTGGTGAGTGGCTGCATAAGTTTATACCAAACGAGGATACTCAGAACGTTTGTACCATCTTAACATACAGCCTGTCTAGTACTCTTTGACTAGTTGTTTACAGAAATTTAGAAACTCGAAAGAGGAAGAATCAGAGGCGACAAGAATGCCTCTACATTCTTCCTCTGCGCAGCATTCCAACTTAGGATTCAGCAACCGCATTTGCCCAATCTTTTGCCCAATTTAAATTACGGCGTACATCTTCAGAAGTCAACGCTTCAGAATAAAGTCGCAGTACAGGCTCCGTACCGCTAAATCGAACTAATAACCAACTCCCATCCGCAAGTTGGAACTTGTAGCCATCAATCGTCAGCATGTCTTCAACCGCTTGCTCGGCAATCGTTTTGGGTGGGTTTGTTTGCAATTCTTCAACCAAACGAGCCCTCACCTCCATGTTGGCTAACGGCAAGTCGATGCGATCGTAATGAGAGACGTAGTTTGTTCGCTCCTGTAAAGAACGGTAAATTTCGCTCAAGTCTTTTCCACTTTGAACAATGGCTTCTAGCACATAAAGCGCAGACAACAGCGCATCTCGCTCAGGAATATGGTGCCCATAGCCGATACCGCCAGATTCTTCTCCCCCCAATAGCACTTGAGACTCAAGCATTCGATCAGCGATGTACTTGTAGCCAATCGGCGTCTCATGAACAGCGAGTCCATACAAGTCAGCAATTTTCGGAAAGAGATTAGACCCGCTGATCGTTTTCACGACTTCGCCAGTGTAGCCCCGACGCGTTGACAGGTGTTCAATCAGAATCGGAATCAAAACTTGAGAACTGAGAAACTCCCCACTTCCATCAACCGCAGCAATGCGATCGCTGTCTCCGTCAAAGACCAAACCCACAGCCAATCCATCTGGAGATTCTTTTCGATGCGCTTTAATCGCCTGAAACAACTTGGGTAGATACTTGGGCAAGGGTTCAGGCGCACCCCCCTCAAAGAGAGGATCGCGATCGCCATTTAGTTCGTGAATCGGAAGCCCGAGTAACCGCTCAATTCCAGTTGCTGCTGCACCGTGCATCACATCAGCGAATACCGTCAACTTTCCAGACTTCACCGCATCCTGAATCGGAGCAATATCGACTCGGCTCTGTAAAACGTCGCAATAACTTGGCCAGGGATCAAACGTCTCCAAAGTACCCGGAGTCTCTGACTTTGTTGCAATTCCCTCAGCAAGTAAAGCCTCGATTTTATGAGTCACCTCTGGAGGGACAGACCCACCAAATCCCGCCTTGACTTTGAGCCCAGAATAGCCGCCGGGATTATGACTTGCCGTAATCACAATTGCACCCAGCGCATTCTTGTCTTTCGCGGCCCAGCTAAACGCTGGCGTAGGCGCATATCCATTTGTCAACAAGACATTGAAGCCAGCCGCTTGAATACTTTCTGCCGCAAGTTGGGCGAAGTCCTCAGACATAAAGCGCCGATCGTAGCCAACAATAATTGTTTTGTTCGCGTGTTGACCGTAGATTTGTTCGAGGGCGATCGCCGCTATGGGAGCAACCTGCACAACACGCTCAAAGGTAAAGTCGGCGGCAATCAAACCCCGCCAACCATCCGTACCAAATTTAATAGGCTTAGAAATAAAACTAGAAGGAGATAGACGAGTTGCCATAAACAGAGCTTTAGAAAAGAAGAATAAGAAAGAACACTGATGGGCATTAGCCCAATTAACCCAATCGGTTAATCATCCATAGTGTATCCTTCTGGCTTGGGCGATCGCCAGACTTATTCCATCTCTCAGAACAGAAAGCCCTGCTGAGCCGTCCCACAACTGCCTCAAACCGGATAGATGCGCCGAACCATCCTAGGGTCTGTTTTAAAAGTTGTTTTTTCGTGCGCTTTGCGCACGAAAAAACAACCCTTTCAGCTAGTTTTAAAGCACGCCCTAGAAAGACAGAAACCGATTAACATCCTTGATGTGCTTACAGAGTTGAAGTTCTGTACCATCTGCATTCCATCTAACATGGTCAAAGATTTGATGCAGGATAAACAAGCCGCGCCCATCTTCCGCATGCTCGTGAGGAAGACAACAATGAGCGGATGAAGCATTCGTATCAGCTTGAAAACCTGTCCCTTGATCCGAGATAATCCACCAATACTCGTTATCAAAGAAAAAGAAACGGACAGAGATCGTCTTCGTCGGGTCTAGCTTGTTACCGTGAGTGGCTGCATTGACAAGCGCTTCTTGCAAACCTAACCGAACTTCTCCCTCAATATGCTCCGGCACTCTTGCGAGCAACAAATCCAAAATCGGACACAGGTACAGGGTAGACGCAAAACTAATGCTCCCCCACTTACGACTTTGGGCTGGGCGCATAGCGATCGCAATCACTCAGTAACCTCGCAGGGGTATTCAAAAGTGCGATTGAAGACCAAGCAGTTAATCATCAAAACCCAGTGAGCAGTCATCTTTCGCACTAACTTCAAAGACTGCTTGGAGAGTATCATGTACTGCCTAAAAAATTTTGATTCGCCCAAAACGATGGGCGATATCTCAAATCTTAGAAAATTGCTGGTTGCCAAATGAAGCATACTTCAGCAAATCTCAAAAACTTACATTCCCATTATATCACGGTCATAAAGGCGATAATACCCGCATATATGACATGTATCGCTATCTGGTACGCCCCAGAGATTCTAAATGATATCCTTATCCCTTATCAGGAAGCTGTCCCCGCTTGTGCCGATTGAGCCACTTGCTCAACCTCATCGTTGACTAGATCCTGAAGCGTTCTCTGAGCATCGTCACCACCGAGTGCCGTTAACGCTTGAACAACCCGATAACGCACTTGCCAATCATCGCTCTTTGCAAGCGGACAAATGAGGTCAACGGCTCGGCGATCGCCCAGTTCACCCAAGGCCCCTATTGCAGCCGTTTGAATCAAGTCGATGTTGGATTGCAGTGCATCCTGCAAAATTTCAAAGCCACGGGGATCACCCAATTCGCCCAGAGCCGCAACAATACTCATGCGAACAATCCAGTCCGTGGTTTGACAATACACCTCTTTCAGATCGTCGAAGAGATCAACTAACTTTAGGGCACTAATTGAATCCGCCGCTGCGGCTCTTACGTCCAGCTCTGAATCAGTTAACAAACAGTGACGTAACACGCTGCTGACAGCATCTTTGTGATGATCGCCAGCCGATGAAAGTTGACTGACAGCCGCATATCGAACCCTCGCATTGTCATCCGCTGCGGCTTTCAATAGCAACTCAACGGCGATCGCCGGATCGAGGTTCCGCATTTGATTGACTGCATTAATCCGAGAGCCGTAGTCATCGGACATCAGCAAGTCGTTGACTGATTCAGGCGTCATATCCATATCTACTGTTTGGCAGATTCATCCAATATCAACATTGCTTGATTGATTTGCTGGAGTGACCCAACAAAGGCTAAAGAAGCTAAAAGCCTTTACAAGTTAAATCTAGAACAAGAAAACCCTTAGGAGCCGTCATATTTTACGAGTCATAATGCGTGGCCATAAATCGGACAATATCTCCCAGCGTTAAAACGCCAATGACCCGATTCGCATCATCCACAACAGGAAGCTGATGGATTTTTCGTTTGTGCATCACCTTGGCAGCATCTCGCAGAGATTTCTCCGGCGAAGTCGTAGTTACCGGCGTTGTCATCACATCTTTAACCGTCTGACCAAAAGCTTTGTGAAGCTCTCGGTCATAGGTTGCCGGGTTTTCGAGATAAACAACGCTGTCTAAGATCATGATGTAAGCAGGGAGTTGAACTCCCGTTTCCTGCCACATCAAGTCCGTTTCAGAGATGATGCCGACTAATTTTTTCTCATCACTTACGACTGGAAGGCTCCCAACCCGATGATCAGCCATGAGCTTGATCGCCTCTTTCAGAGATGTTTCAGGTCCCACAACGATGGGATCACGAGTCATAAAATCGGCCACGGATGAATCAGACGGTAACATCATCTCACTTCCCAAGATTTTGAGGATATCGGTCATCCTACTTGAATGGAATCACTTGCAGGATGATAGGGAGCGATCACTATTCGATAGCGATGAGTCCCCCTCCACAAGTTTGCCACAGGCGATCGCCCAAGCAGCAATTAAAAACAGCCTCTTACCCTTGCCTGCACCAAGCACAATTAATCACTTCAATGGAGATACAGGCTTGGAATTGTTAAACGTAGATCCAAGAACCTGAATCTCTAGCTCAAGGAATTCGACCAAAGAACCTGATGCAGAGAGGGCTTCACCAATGAGGACCACTGTGGCAGTTTATGAGGGTTAAGCGCCTCGCTTAAGCGCTAGCTCAACTCGACTAAATTCGACTTCTAAGCGTTTTCTCAGCTTTTCAGGAACAGGGCGGTTCGGATAGGAACTGTAATGTCCTGCAAGAGAATTAAGAGCAGTGCGCATCGTCGTAAACGAGCTGAGTTGCTGAACAGAGTTATCGCGTCGATAGAGACCTGCAAAATCGTTAATGTTCTGTCGTGCGATCGACTGAGCCTCAGCTTGCTCTTCAGAACCTTCTGGCAAATTCAGTGCAGACCTCAAGTTTTCGATTACCGTCAGCGTATCCGAACGGTAGTCACCCGACAGCCCAGACGGAGTGGGAGAAGAACATCCTGTTAGCCCAATCACGCACACAAGCAGCAGAGCAAACAGTCGAGAAACTAGTCTTTTCATAAACCCTCAAGTCACTAAAAGGTGTACAGCCATGGGCAACTATCCGAGCGATCACTGACCATGACTTGTCGCATTACAAGCAAAATAAGCAGAAACTGTTACAAACCACTACAACATCGTATCCGATACTGTTTTAAGCAAAATATTCTGCATTAGTTTGATTTTTTAAAATCCTATCGTGATATCGAGCGTTTTAGAACAACGTGCAACGAACCAAAAGACAGATAAAATTCACAGCTTTTGTTTCGCTTTATGCTGTGTCATTTTGCGCAGTGCTGTCTTCTCTCGTGCCGTTCTCTGCCGTTCCGTTCTCTCCAATGGCGTCTCGCTTCCGACGCTCTTCTAACTTGAGAAGCATTTCTGCATGAATGTCTTTCGTAATGGGATAAAAATATGCAAGAACGAGCCCAATGAGTAAACACACCATGGGTAGAGGGCCAACTACGATGCGAATGGCGAGCAGAGCCGAATCGGGCTGCTGAGTCGCGCCCCCGATATAGCCCGACCATTCGAGGGACCAACCGACAAGCTGCAATCCTAGAGCTAATCCCAACTTTTGTAGGAGCACCATAAACGCATAAAAAATTCCCTCCCGACGCTGCCCCGTCTTTAGTTCGTCTAGCTCAATTACATCCGGTAACATTGACCACGGAATCAAATACGCAGTCGAAACCCCTATTCCAGAAAGAATGGCCAATCCATACATCAAACTCAACTGCCCCGGCTGCAAAAAGAACAACCCCGCCTGCGCCAGAATCCAAAATCCCATTCCCACGCCGTAAACGGCCTTTTTACCAATCTTCTCGCTCAGCGCACTCCAGACAAACAGCATCAGCAAGGCGGTGCCCTGAACGGCAAGAATGGCGATATTAGCGACTTGAGCCGACAGATTCATCCAGCTCTCAACAAAGAATTTCAGGTTAGCCGCTGTTAATTGAACGGCTAACCAGGAGCATAGATAGATGCCAATAACAAATAGAAATGCTCGATTCGAAAAAACAATACGGAGTTGAGCAAATAAGGGAATGGATTCCTGCTGAGGCTTACTCAGACGACGCTCTTCAGCCCCCATGGCTTGCCGACGCGTTCCCCAAATACACCAGTAAATAGGCAGCGTAGACAACACAGCACAGGTCAAACCAATCCAAAGATATTGCTGCCTCAGGTCTGACACCAATTCAGTCAACACAATCACAAGGATGACGGAGAGAATGCTGCCACCAATGGAAAACGCAAATCGAAAGCTATTCAGCTTGGTTCGCTCGTCGTAATTTTTGGTGAGTTCTGGGGTAAGTGCGGTGTAAGGCAGATTAACCGCTGTGAATGCAAGGTTGAACAATATCCCAATTGCCACATAGTAGAGAAACAGGGGCCAGGGATTGGCAGGGGGGTCTCCCAATGGAGGAACGATCCACTGGAGAAAAAAGAGGATTCCAAAGGGCAAGGCTCCATAAAGCATCCATGAATGCCGACGTCCCCATCGTTTCGATTCTGTGCGATCGCTCAAATATCCGATGATGGGATCATTCACACCGTCTGCAATTTTGCCGATAAGCAGGATAGAGCCCGCCAGTCCTGGTGGTAGCCGCGCCACTTCCGTAAAGAAGTACAGCAAAAAGAAGACTAAAACATTGGCAGTGATCGCAGGCCCCATATCGCCAGCACCAAAGGCCAGCTTTGTTTTGAAGCTCAGAGAATCGGGCGATTGCGGCGGTTGAGAAGAAGAGTCAGACGACATAAGGCTTAACGTCAAGAATGTGCTTGAAGTTTACGTTTAAAGCAAAAAATAATCACCTGTCATAATCCACAGGTGAGAATTGAGACAACAGGGCGTCATCCTTAAAGGGAGAATGTCCAGCAATAGACAATCATCTGACTTCATGAATAAAGCTTAATATTCCGTTCAGAACACTATATGATGCTTGTCATCCATGACTATTAAGCAACCATGCCAGATCTCTATGTGTCTTGGTCGGAGTACCACGCGAAAATTGAACGCCTTGCACTCAATATCTATGAATCACAGTGGTCGTTCAATCAAATTGTCTGCATTGCGAAAGGAGGCGTACGAATCGGAGACACCCTCGCCCGCATTTTTGATCAGCCGCTTGCCATAATGGCAACCTCTTCTTACGGAGGGCCAAACAACCAAGTTCGAGGATCACTCACCTTTTCTCGCGACTTAGCCATGACCACCGCCAACTTAGGCAGTCATGTCCTATTAGTTGATGATTTAGCCGATTCAGGACTAACGCTTAAGCGAACCGTTGATTGGCTGCATGCACACTATGGCTTCTACATTGATGAAGTTCGCACCGCTGTCCTCTGGTCGAAAGGTTGCTCCGTCATCGAGCCCGACTATTACGTAGACTACTTGCCGGATAATCCCTGGATTCATCAACCGTTTGAAAAATATGAACACATTCAGCCCGAAGAACTCAAAAACATGGTGTTGAGTTCCTCGGCGAATCAAGACTGATTCATATCAAGGCTAATTCAGCGAGAGGAATGGTCTGAGGAGGATTGAGATGGGTTAGCCGGGTCTACGTCCGTGCCGGGGTCTATCTGAGGTGGGTCTATCTGTTTGGCTTGGTCGATGAGTTGCACAAGTTCCTCAAATTGGAAGAGATCAATCAACTGTCTGATTTTTGGGGCGATCGCCTCCTCATCGTCCTCAATCTCATTCACAAGGTGTTGCGCTCCTGAGTCATCGCATCGCACAGATGCATCGTACAGTCGCTCAAGCCATTCCGATGAAAAGCTGCGTAAGTCTTCTGGAAAAAGACGGGAGGTAATTTTGGGGCTTGAGAGGTCAGGGAGTTGAGTCGGGCTGACCAGATACGGTGAAGACTGGACAAAATGCATCGTAGACGGTGCATTCTCATCTGTAATATCTGCTTTCCCCTCTACAAGCACGGGGATGTCAATTGAGAAACATGACCCCTTACCCACTTCACTGGTTACCGAAAGAGTGGCTCCGATAAACTGTGAAATCGTCTGACTCAGTGTGAGTCCGAGCCCAGCACCTTCAGACGATTTCTTTTTACCTGCTTCTCGCTCGGCCATCGCGTTAAAAACTTTCTTCAATGCACTCGCATCGATGCCACATCCAGTATCAGAGATTTCAAATCTAATATTGGCTTGATGAACTGAACACAATGATGGATCAGAGAAACGCTGAGGTGACCGAAACGATTGTGGATGGATATTGCAATGGGCGATTGCAACCGTCAATCGAATGACGCCATAATCTGTAAATTTGATGGCATTGTCTAGCAGATGCATTAAGATTTGGCGAATTTTACCTTCATCTGCCGTCACCCATAAGGGCGAATCGATCCAGCGATCGATAGTGAAGCTCAATTCTTTTTGCTGAATCTTCTGAGCAAACATTAGCTCGATTGAATCTATAAATCCATTCAACTCGAATGAGCGTTCATCCAATGGAATCATCCCAGCTTCAAGCTTGGCCAGAGTCAAGAGGTTGTTAATCAACGTGAGCAAATGCTCGCCACTCTCTAGAATAAGTCTCACATCATTGCGATAGTCATCAGGCAAATCAGTGGCCGATTG
Organism: Leptolyngbyaceae cyanobacterium; assembly: GCA_035285885.1. Classification (GTDB taxonomy): domain Bacteria; phylum Cyanobacteriota; class Cyanobacteriia; order CAKZMO01; family CAKZMO01; genus JBCCWF01. Next base: position 12,538 of record JAYKJC010000462.1, read on the forward strand.
TAAGACTTGAGCAAAGCCTAGAATGATGTTGAGAGGCGTTCGCAACTCGTGGTTCATTGTTGCAAGAAATCGACTCTTAGAGCGATTGGCCGCCTCGGCTTCACGGGTTGCCCGTTCGAGATCTCGATTCTTTGCCTCCAATTCAGCTTGCTGCCTGATGGCCTGTTCAAGCAAATGGGCATGGTAAAGAGCAATGCCCACTTGAGCCGCAACGGCTTCTAGTAAAACAATTTCATCTTCAGTCCACATGCGATATCGATCGCACTGATGTAAAACAATGGCTCCGTTTGGTGTGTCTTGGTAGGACGTGCGACACACCAGCATCGACTTTAGCTCGATCGTGTGGCACAAATCATGTACCGATTCAAGAAGAGGGTCGTCGTAAACATTATTGGAGGCGATCGCCCGATCCTGCGCGATTAGCCGTTGAGCGTGGGCATTTTCTTCTAAGGGAATGGCCATCTGTAAAATTGATGGCCAAGCTTCATCAAGATATTCTGCCACGAAGGGAATCGAAGGTCGCTCTGCATCGTTTCCATCAACATACAGATGGAGCAAGCAACGGTTGACTTGAAACAAACGCCCAATTTGGTCAACTGTAACTTGAAAAATGCGCTGGAGATCGAGGCTACCCCGAATTTCATTGGTAATTTGTTCGAGCAATAAGACTCGATTGAGGTGCCGCTGAAGCTGCCTTTCCATCTCATCGTGGGCGAGTTCGCTGTTTTTGCGATCGCTCACATCTCGAATAATAAACAGCACCTCATCATCGCCACTAGCAACCACACGCACCTCTTCATACTGCCTCTGACCGTTGACAACAAACTCTTGCTCATAAACAACCAGTTGTTGCGTACTAAGCGCCTGATGCATCGCCTCTAGATGTCGATGGGCATGTTCCGACGAAAGTGAATCAGTAATATGCTTGCCAATCGGTTCAAAATCAGTTGGCAACATGTCAGAAAAGGTATCTGTTCTGACGTATCCCAAAAAGACACCATCGGACCGGAGTCGAAAAATGAGATCGGGAATCGCCGTTAAAATTGCCCGTTGCTGGGCTTCTTGCCGTCGAAGTTGTTCAAGGGCATTTTTTCGCTCAGTAATATCTCGAATGAGAATAATGACCTCATCATGACTCAGGTCTACAATGCATGCCTCTTGCCACTGATTTTCCCCATCCACACAAAGCTGAAAGTCGTAGGTTTGGGGACGGCGAGTTTGAATGGCACGTTCTGCCATTTCAATTCGCTGTTGGGCAATGGGTGGAGGCAGCACATCACGCACATTTGCACCTACTTTTGCGCTTGCCATTGTTCGAAATTGTCGAGCGGGTCGAACATCCACATAGGTTCCATCTCGCTTCATGCGAATGATGAGATCAGGTAGAGCATCAAGAATTGCGCGATACAGACGCTCACCCGCAATCGCGTCTTGGCCCAAAGCTGCCCGACGACGTTGCCCCCACCCCCACCAGAGAGCGATCGCCGCTGACATCAGGGCGATCGCGGTCAGAAGGTGTTCCGCATCAGCTACAACCGAATAAAAATGAACGTTAAACGCAACCATAGGTTCTCAGTGTGTTAAGGAGGCTCCACTTTAAGTGAGAGAATCAAGATACACCCGTCAACATTACACCCGTTAACATCGACAGATTGCGCCTCAAAGAAAAGAGGTCATCCTCAAGGTGTCCCCCAAAAGTGTCCAAAAGATATCCAAAAATTTGGACGTGATGTTTGGGCGTACGACTGCCTGCCTCCGCGCTTAAATATCCTGATGGGTTACCTTCATTCCAAAACTTCCTACCTGTA
>JAYKJC010000463.1:0-8129 GCA_035285885.1 Leptolyngbyaceae cyanobacterium
CAACTAAAAGACGACAGAGAACTGCGGCATCTGCATCGTCGAGGTCAACAAGTGTATCTGAAGAACTTCGAGTCTCCGGTGTGGATCAGTTGGTGTTACCAGAAGCAACCCAATGGCCCCTATCGTCAGCGATATGTCCTTTCAACTCGGCCCTTATCCGCAGCTACCATGACTCGCATGGGAGCATTGAGGTGGCGCATCGAAGCTTTTTTCAACATCATTTAAAACAAAAAAGGCGGCACCCAGATTCGAACTGGGGAATAAGGGTTTTGCAGACCCTTGCCTTACCACTTGGCGATGCCGCCGCATCATGGTCTTTTAATATATCAAACTTTGATTGCATATCAAACTTTGATTTGGCTGGGCAGCAATTCTCATTTTGGGAAACTTCGCGCCTTATTGGCGCTCACTGATATAAATTCAAGGGGCAAAACGGTCGCTCCAGCGACCGTTTTGCCCCTTGAATTTTCATAATGAGAATTGCTGTTGGCTGGATGGTTTCGATACACGGTGGTTTCGATACACGACTGGGCATTTTTCTCAAATCCCTGATGAAAGAATAAAGGGCCTGAGAGCGCAGAGCCTGCCCACCCCCTTCGTTCTTTCGTGAACTTTGCCCAATTGCCCTGAGAATTAAACATGCAATCGTGCGGAATTCCTGACATGAGGTGACCAACAATCGAGGTCTATCTTATGAAACTGGCGATTCGATAATTAAAATAGAAGGTAACTTGCAGTTAGGAAAGTTTAAGTATGGCAGCAGCAGCAAACGTTGAAATTTATACATGGAGTATGTGTCCGTTTTGTGTTCGTGCAAAGGCACTCCTGACGAAGAAGGGAGTTGAGTTCACCGAATACTGCATTGATGGCGATGAGGCTGCCCGTGATGAGATGGCAAAACGTTCTCGGGGACGACGATCGCTCCCTCAGATCTTTGTCAACGACCAGCACATTGGTGGCTGTGACGAGCTTTATGACTTGGAGTATCAGGGTCGATTGAATCTTTTACTTGAGGCAAAATCAGCATAAGCGGGAAAAATGGCCTAAGGCCACACGACGTTATCATCCGACCATCATTCAAATCCGTTAAACTTTGGACGTTTGCTGCAAAGGTGCTCTTCTGGGGGCATGCTTGCGGCAAGCGTTTTGATTTTATAGAATCCTTGAGCGACTTGCGCTAAAGAGAAGGTGTTCCGTTGAATTATCTATTTATCATTGACCCCATTGCTGCTCTTGATCCCAGCCATGATACAAGCGTTGCACTAATGGAAGCGGCTCAGTCGCTAGGCCACTCGGTATGGATTGCGGAAGCGAAGAACCTCTGGGTTTCGGGGGGCACAGCCTGGGGCCTATTAACGGCGGTCACTCTTCAACCCGTGGTTCTGGAAGATGGGCATTGGGTGGTGAAACACCCCTGGTTTACCTTGGGCGATCGCACAGCCCTGTCCTTAGAATCGATGGATGCCGTCTTCATGCGGATTGACCCACCTGTGAATACGGCGTATCTCTACACGACCTATATTCTGGACTACATTGACGCGACTCAAACCTTAGTGGTGAATTCGCCCAATGGGGTTCGCCTTGCTAATGAGAAGATGTATGCCCTCCAGTTCACGGAGGTGATTCCTGAAACCATTGTGAGTCAGGACAAGCAAGTCATTCGTCAATTTGTTGAGCAGCATGGAGCAGCGGTGCTCAAGCCTCTGGGAGGAAAAGGAGGCGAGGGAATCTTGTTTATTGAAGCGGGCGATCGCAACTTTAACTCGCTCGTCGAAATCAGCACCCAGAATCACCTTCCTATCATGGTTCAGAAGTTTCTCCCAGCGGCGAGTGAGGGAGACAAGCGCATCATTCTGCTGCATGGCGATCCCATTGGTGCCGTCAACCGGATTCCGAGTGGGGGCGACTTTCGGGGCAACATGGCGGTGGGTGGACGCGTCGCAGCGGTAGACATCACTGATCGCGATCGCCAGATTTGCGAGGTGGTGGCTCCGGCCCTTCGTCGAGATGGCCTGATGTTTGTTGGGCTGGATGTTATCGGGGGCTATTTGACAGAGGTGAATGTCACCAGTCCGACTGGAATTCGTGAAATCGATCGGCTGAGCGGGACTCAGCTCGGAGTTCAGGTGATGCAGTGGGTGGAGCAACAGGTCAAGCAATTTAAGAAACCGACCTCTCAGGTCAGTTGATAGCCCTCCGGACTTAGGAGATTTCTGGGAAAGACCGCCCGTAGGGTGCCGTATAGCCCAAAGGGCATACCAGAAAAGCGAAGCGTAACGCACCGTGGGCTAGTAATTTCATTTCAAGAAATCTTCTTACAGCGGTGTGCGCGTTGGTTAAGTACAGCTGTGTGGGGCGCAAAGCGCCCCACACAGCTGTTTTTGTGCTTAACTTGATTGCAAACCGCTGTAAGAATTTGGGCGTTGCTGAATGGGGGGATAAATCAAAAAATTGCGGTCTATAAATGACCGACTGTATGGGCGTACGGCTATACGCCCGTACGGAAATCATTCCTCAGATCAGCAACGCCAGGATATGCGGGTGAATTCCACCAATTGTAAATTGTCAGGGCGAATGGCCATTCGCCCTTACGTCACCTCATAGGTCGTGAGAGAAACCGATGATGGTATCAGGCGATTCAGCCTAACTGAGGGAAAGAGTCCAACTCAGGATAGCGACCAAACCAACGATCAGGGCGATCGCCATTAAGGTCTTCTTCTGAACGGTCATTCCATCTGCTCCGTTCAGCTTATCCAGAGATTCTCCCGTATCGGGTGCTTCGTCAGACGTATCTGGCACTTCGGGGATGTCAGGTACATCAGGCTCTTCAGGTTCTGCAGGCTCTTCAGGTGTGTCAGGCTCTTCGGGAGTCTCCGCACAGAGGCTTTGGGCGATCGCCACGGCCTTTGACGGATCAGGACGACCATAGCCATAGAAGGGACTGTGCCCGTCTTCGTCATACTCACCTGCCGCTTCATCAATTTTGACTGCTGCCTGACGCAGAATGGTCTTCACCTCATCCCACTTTAAGTCCGGGTTGACGGCAAGAATCAGGGCTGCAATCCCCGCAACTCCGGGACAGGCGCTAGAGGTGCCGCCAAAGGTGTCAGTATAGTGACCATGCTGATCTCCAAGTAAGTCTGCATTTGGATTGAGTTCTCCAGGGTTGTAGCCATCCGCACCAAAGCGATCTGTTGTCCAAATCCCTGATGTTTTGGGTTCGGGGTGGTTGAGTGGCCCATACCCAAAATCAGAACTGGGAAACGTACACCAAATCGCCTTGCCAAAGTCGCTGTAAACACTGCGCCGATTGGAATCATTGCAGGCCGCAACGGCAATCACCTTCTCGTAGCTGGCATAGCCATCATTGTCTACGCTCTCATTGCCATTGCCCGCTGCCCAGGTAATCACGCATCCTTTGCCATCGCGTCCATGAGTCACCGCATAGTCGAGCGCAAGGCGAGTGCTATCGGGCAGAGCCGCCACCTGCTGATGAATTGGATCACTCGGGTCCCACCAGGGACCATCTGCGGGTCCCCAACTACACGAGATAATGTCTGCGCCGTGGTCAACCGCCCAAACAAAAGCATCCGTTTCAGCTTGAGACCCCAGCCCTGACACAAATCGAATGGGCATGAGGGTGGCTTCGGGCGCAACCCCAAATGCCTGGTCATCGCCACTGGCGCAGGCTACTCCGGCGCAGGCGGTTCCGTGATTTTCTTTATATTGGGGATGGGGATCTTTGGGCCGAGCGTCGTCAATTCCAAGGGTTACATCTCTGGGGTGAAGAACTTTATCGGGCTGCTTAAATTCAGGATGATCTATGTCGAAGCCATCGTCAACAACGGCGATGGTGACTCCCTTTCCCTGGGTTACCTTCCATGCGTCTTCTACATTGACGTGGGCCTCAATCATCTGACCGTTAAGAGTGGTGGCGCGAAGATGCCACTGCTGGAGCGGCGGTACCCGTCGGCGACGATTTTCTCGAATTAATTCTGGATGGCAGAGTTCAACGGTGGGTTCCTTGAGCAGCCGTTCGGCAATTTGAAAGATTTCTAATCCTGTGCCGTCAGGGGCTCCGACGAAATAAGCATTTTTGGCGTAGTGCTGTTGCTTTTTAATCGTCAGGTGATAGTTCTGGAGCACTGATTCACAGGTTTGGGGGTCAACATTATCGTGAAATTTCACGAAGAAGTTTTCGGTATAAACCGTTGGCATTCCGCTCTCAGGATCGACCAACACCCGACCTGCAAAGCGAATGTTGTGTTCTTGGTTAAGAATTTGTCGGGCGCGATCGCGCGCTTCTACCGAGCTTTCTGCCGGAAGTTCAGGTTTGACCACAAAGACGCCTGCTTCTCGGTGAGCGGTGACGGTTTTAAGTTGGGGGAGAAGGTTTTTGGCAGACGGAGAATCCACTGCGGTGTCTAGCTCCTGATTATCTGCTGTGCGGACGACAAAACACTCATCACTAATGACTAAGTTCTGCGTCGTTCCGTTTTGACCGCCATATTTGTAAGAGTACATCGTGGAGACCTCTCGATAAGATATAACGCATTGAATGCTGAGAAAGTCCCCCTGATGCAAGACTTCCTCATAGGATTAGAGTACGGGGCAAGTGTGAGGATCGTTGGGGGGACGAGCCGAGCCCACACCCCCAATGATCGAACACCAGTGATCGCCTTACGGGCTCAGGTTTGCGGTAGCTCGCCCCGCCTTGCGAAGGTTTCTACCCACGTCCATTGCCCTACCGCAAAAGCGGAAGGCTATCGAACTAATACCTCAATTCAGCGTTGTTCAATTTCGAGGAATCTGGGCGATCGCAACGAAAATCAACAATAGACTTTACAGCGCTATGCGCCTTAGTTAAGTACAGCTGTGTGGGGCGCACCGAGACCCATACAGCTTTTTTTGTGCTTAACGCGTTTGCAAACCGCTATAGGAGTTGTCGGTCGTGATTCAGAGAAATGTGGGGTAGGTCGCAATATCATCCCAGGGCCAAGGATGTGTCGCTAATCCAGCCCTCTGAGCTGCGATATCATAGAACCGAGTTCTAGCTAAGAATCCAGTTCACGAGTGTACGAACGGCAAATCCCGTAGCTCCAGCATTGGTATAGGCTCCCTCCTTCTCTGTCCACACCGGGCCAGCCACATCAAGGTGAACCCACGGGGTCTTCTCAACAAACTGCTTGAGAAACAGCGCTGCGGTAATTGCGCCACCTGCCCGTGGGCCTGTGTTTTTCATATCTGCCACGACCGACTTCAGCCCCTCAAAGTATTTCTCTTCCAGGGGCATGCGCCAAAACTTCTCGCCAGCCATTTCAGCAGCGGAGAGCAACTGAGTGGCGAGGGCGTCGTCCTCTGTCCACATCCCAGAAATGTTTTCTCCGAGAGCCACGATACAGGCCCCTGTCAGAGTCGCCAGGTCTACGATGGCGTCTAATTCTAATTTGTCCGTGAAAACCAGTGCATCCGCCAAGGTCAAACGGCCTTCAGCATCCGTATTGTTCACCTCAATGGTTTTGCCGTTGGATGCGGTGAGAATGTCGCCGGGGTGCATGGCGCGCCCACTGACCATATTCTCAGTCGCCGCACTGATAAAGTGAACTTCGACATCGGGCTTGAGTTGGGCGATCGCCTTGGCGGCACCAAACGTGGCGGCGGCTCCTCCCATGTCCGTTTTCATCATCTCAATGCCGCTGCCCGAGGGCTTAAGGTTCAGACCGCCGCTATCAAAGGTGAGTCCCTTGCCGACAACGGCCAATTTCTTGCGAGGGGTGCCTGAGGGTTTGTAGACCAGGTGAATAAACTTGGGCGGCATGTCAGAGGCTTGAGCCACACCCAAATACGCACCCATGCCCAGCTTTTCGCAGTCTTCTTTTTCTAAGATGGTGAGTTCCAGGCCATATTCTTGGGCGATCGCCTCTGCGGTTTCGGCCAACACCACGGGAGTAACCACATTAGCGGGGGCTGAGACAAGTTCTCGCGCCAGCACCACCCCCAGACAAATCTGTCGCGCACGGGTGATGGCCTCCTCTTGGCCTGAAATGCCTAAGAACTCGACGGTTTCAATGGGAGGTTCCTTCGTCTGCTCAGGATCAGACTTAAAGCGGTTGTCTTGATTGAGAGCCAGTTCCATGCCCTCCACCATCGCCTGCACGGTCAGTCCCGCATCACCGTTCCAAATGGGCAGACTGACGCCTACCGTCTTGCACTTCTCTTTTTTCGCGAGTTTTGCGATCGCCGCTGCCCCCTGACGAATCGTTTCCAGGGTCAACTGGTCTTCTTTTCCCAGACCCACCACAGCAATTTTGCGAATTGCGCTGCCGCCGCCCACACGGGTTACTGCGCTACTCCCGACAGAGCCCTTGAATTCCGTTTCTTCAATCAGTTCAGACAGGGTGCCTGCAAGGGTTTGATCGAGGTTTGCTAATTCCTCTGACAAGACAACCTGATCTTCAAAAAAGCCAATGGCCAGACAATCTCCTGACCAATCAATCTGTGACGTAACGGTTCCACGAAAATCCATGCCTACCTAATACCTGAACACATCATTACTGCTTGTGTGGTCATTATAAGTTCAAATTCAGTGAGACCAGAGGGTGAGGCCACAGAGTGAGGCCAGAGAGAGAGTTCAGAGGGAGATCAAAGGGAGGGCGATCGCCCCAACACCGCCCTACCGCCACAGGCGGTTTTCCAGGTCACGAACTTGGCGCTCTAGCCGATCGAGCCGACCTCGCAACTCATCCATTTCATTTTGTCGGGGAACGCCCAAGTCTTGCAGCACATTTCGAAGCTGGCGCTGCATCTGAGTCTCAAAATTACTCTGCTCAGACCGTAGCTGCTTCAAGAGATCATCAACAAAGCCCTGGGCTTGTTCAGAATCTAGCTTCCCCTCTTTGACCCACTGCTCACTCACTTCACGAAGCTTTTCACTTACCAGGGATGTGGTGCCAATGCCAATCATCAGAAGCTGTTGCAGCAAATTTTTGTTGTTGTCCATCTCTATCTCCTCGCTCGCCAACTCTAGAAACGCCTGCCGCTCGATCCTAGATCATTATCTAGCAGATGGAGGATCGTCCCCATTATCGCCCCTGCATCCACCCTCACACCCCATCACTTCTCCGTATCTATTCGACTCCGCAAGTAATCCGCCAACAGCCCTCGTAGCTCCACAAGCCCCGCTGTATTGGCAGCAATCTGTTCTGCATTAGCATTCAGCCGACGGTCAAACTCCTCACGACTGGCTTGCAAGCTAGCTTGCCATTCTTCTCGCAAATCTTCCTGTCGTTGCCGAGAATCTTCTTGCCGCTGTCGGAGTTGGTCAATGCTGAGCAGAATCGTTTGAGCCAGAGCTTCTAGTCGATCCATACGAGTCGGGCCAGTCGTCATCGCAACACCCCCTTGAGGGCAAAATGAGCGTACTAAATTGTAGCAATCTTATGAGGGGGCGATCGCCCTCCTTCACCGCACCATCAAACGATTTCCTCGACCTCAATCGGCATCTTCACCTTGTTCCAAAATCCGATCCACCTTCCCTTCAATGGAATTGAGTTTTCGAAGAATTGTCGGTCGGTCGCTATCCAGAGCACTGACCAGATTTGCGATGCCAATCATCGCTTGACGCAATTCAGCCCGTTCTGTCTGTGCAACGCGTTGTGCTTCGAGCCTGTCATTCGTAAGTTCAGCAATCGAGTCTGACAATGCCTGAATTGCGCGAGCATTGCTGGAAACAAGTTGTCTCAGTTCATCATCGGTCATTGCGTTCACCCATCCACCTGGCTATCTCAATCATACTGCCCATTATCTAAAGAGAATTACCCTCCTCTTCCCTTTTCCCTCTCCCCTCTCCCCTCTTCCCTCTTCCCTCTTCCCTTTTCCCTTTTCCCTTTTCCCTCTTCCCTCTCCCCTCTTCCCTCTTCTCTCTCCCTTCCCTCTGCAATCGCCCCCTCCACTCCGGGAACCCTAAAAACGACTTTATTGATGGGTATCTCGAATGAACGATAACCGAGTGAGTGCAATCATCTCTGCACCTGACAAAGAGACGGTGATGGATGCCATTGCCACAATCCGCAGTACGCTCTCGTTTTTGATTGATGTCAGTCCTGAAATGCGTCAACGAATGCTGAAGC
>JAYKJC010000464.1:0-2660 GCA_035285885.1 Leptolyngbyaceae cyanobacterium
AAATTTCTGAACACACTCCTTGAAGGGAAGTTGGTATCCACTGTCTCGATCAGATATGATAGCTATTCTGGGGTTTTGTCTTCTGAGAGAAGGCAGGTCGTTGCTAATGAACGGTTGAATAGAAATAGTTGAAAAAGGCTGGAATTAAGACTCATGGCAAAGCGTGTACAGGTCGTTCTGAGAGAAGATATTCGCAAGCTGGGGCAGAATGGTGACCTGGTTGAAGTCGCACCCGGATATGCTCGTAACTACCTCATTCCAACGGGTAAAGCTGTTAAAACAACGCCTGGTATTCTGAAGCAGGTTGAGCGTCGGCGTGAAGAAGAACGTCAGCGGATTATTGACATCAAGCGTCAGGCTGAATCTCAAAAGACCGCTCTGGAAACCATTGGTCGATTAACGATTCGCAAGCAGGTCGGCGAAGACGAGGCGATTTTTGGAACTGTAACCGATCGTGAAGTTGCAGAGGCCATTTTGGCTGCTACGAATCAAGAAGTCGATCGGCACAGCATCACCGTTCCAGACATTAACAAATTGGGCTTTTACAAAGTTCAAGTGAAGCTTCATGCTGAGGTCTCTGCCGAAATTGAAATTCATGTGGCGGCTCTGTAAGAGCATTCGCATCGAGAGCTTTGTGAAGGAGTACATTTGAACACGGTATATGTAGGGGTGCTGACTTTCAGCACCCCTTTTTGTAGCGTTTATTTAAAGTTTTCGGGCAAACCAACGGACGAAGAGCCGCTACCATAGAAAAGGTTCTGACTCAGCATTGGCTGATAGAGTGCTAGCCATCTAGGTGAAGACATATGTGTGAAGCGATGCAGTTGCTTTGTGTTTAGCGTGATGCTTGGCTGATCCCCCTAAATCCCCCTTATCAAGGGGGACTTCGAGCCAGCAACTTTGTGAGCCCCCTTAAGAAGGGGGCAGCGATAGCGGGGGTTCCACCGCAACGCTAATCATATGCAAAGCCGATTCATACATGCGTTTCTGTTACATGCTTGGGGCTACAGCTCTAACAACACATATCCACGTCTGTTCAAGGTGTTCCATCCATGGTTTACGAGCCTGTTTTTCAAACGTTTACCGATCGCCTTCCCCCGCAAAATATTGAAGCGGAGGAGGCCATTCTAGGAGGTATCCTCCTGGATCCGGAAGCCATTGGACGGGTGCTTGAAATTCTTCAGGCAGAAGCGTTCTATATCAATGCCCATCAAGATATTTATCAGGCGGCGATCGCCCTTCATAGTCAAGGACAGCCGACGGATCTGATGAGCGTGACGGCATGGCTGGGCGATCGCAAGCTTCTGGAAAAGATCGGCGGTCAGAATCGTCTGGTGCAACTGGTTGACCGCACCATCACAGCAGTCAACATCGACCAGTATGCCCAACTGGTGATGGACAAATATTTGCGGCGCAAGCTAATTCAATCCGGAACACAAATTGCTCAACTCGGCTACGAGACCAGTACGCCCCTTGATCGCATTCTAGATCAGTCGGAACAGACAATTTTTGCGATTACACAAGATCGCCCCCAGCAAGGCTTGATCGCCACATCAGATATTTTGATTTCCACCTTTGCAGACATTGAGAATCGAGCAGAAGGTGTTGCATTACCGGGGATTCCCTGTGGGTTTTATGATCTTGATGCGATGACCCAGGGGTTTCAGCGGTCGGATCTGATTATTACTGCCGGACGACCGGCCATGGGAAAAACCAGTTTTGTGTTGAACATTGCCCGACACATTGCCGGTGGCCCCAATAAACTCCCCGTGGCGGTGTTTAGCTTGGAGATGTCGAAAGAGCAGTTGGTGTATCGTTTGCTGTCGGCGGAGGCAAAGATTGAAAGCGGACGATTACGCAGTGGACGCATTAGTCAGCATGAATGGGGACCGTTGGGTCATGCGATTAGTAACCTTTCTCAGCTTCCGATCTTTATTGACGATACCCCCAACATTTCGGTGAACGAAATTCGATCGAAAGGGCGACGGCTGCAAGCAGAGCAGGGAGGGGCGCTGGGACTGATTTTGATTGACTACCTGCAACTGATGGAAGGCAGCGGTAGTGATAATCGGGTGCAAGAATTGTCGAAGGTGACGCGATCGCTCAAAGGCTTGGCCCGCGAACTCAACGTACCGATTATGGCGCTTTCTCAGCTGAGTCGGGGCGTAGAATCTCGAACGAATAAGCGCCCCATGATGTCGGATTTGAGAGAATCGGGCTCTATTGAGCAGGATGCTGACCTGATTATCATGCTGTATCGCGATGAGTACTATAATCCCGATACGCCTGACCGGGGCATCTCAGAAATCATCATCACCAAGCACCGGAATGGGCCAGTCGGTACGGTCAAGCTACTGTTTGACCCTCAATACACTCAGTTCAGAAATTTGGCTACTCCTGCTGAGCATTTTGCGTAAGTTCTGACGGAGTTTGGGTGGGTTACCCATCGCTTTCTTGCGCAGAATCGGTACCGGGCGAAATGAGGCCGAATCGATAGCCCTTGCCATACACGGTGTGAATCAGAGGGTGTTCTCCCTGCGCTTCAATCTTGCGCCTGAGTAGACGGATTTGCGCGACGAGTGCATTGCTGCTGGGCTTTGACGCATCGGTCCATAGAGCCTGGGTAATCTCATCGTGGGTGAGGAGCTGCTGGGGATGAC
>JAYKJC010000465.1:0-3219 GCA_035285885.1 Leptolyngbyaceae cyanobacterium
ACATATCGGGCTGAGCCCGCCCCACCTCTCACATTTCATTTAGGATTACTATATGAGAAAAGTTGAAGAAAACGACAGGTTTTCTAACAGCAGTGTCATTCCTCCTGGAGTTAAATACTCTCAATCAGAAGAGGTTGAAAGTATTCTTTGAGTTGCGTGATTCTTGAAAAGTAGAGGAGTAGAGCATTGAATAATCAATTTCATTCTGTTGATTCAAAAGTGATAGAAAATGTGACACTTCAAGCTATTCAAACAGACAATCTTTTTCCTGAGCAAACGCTTGATTATTCGTTGCCGATTTTTGTGGAAGACAAAAGCATTCCCACGAGCAGCCAAGATACCTGGCTGACCATTGAATTTGGCTATGACCCAACAGTTGAGCCTAATTTGTAACCCGCAATCTAATTTCTGGGGCACAACCGAATGAGGAGTAAGATCCCGGTGAGGGTGTCGGCTGACAGAAAGATCATTCTCCAGAATCGATTCCCTGGGGCACACCTCACCGTGCGTCGCCGTTTTGTGCTCAATGCTGTTGCATCCGCTACATTTTAAGGGGCTATCCTCTTCAACGGATCAAGGAACGGTGCATAGCGGAATTGATAGGAGATGGTGACATAACTTAGATGGTGACATAACTTAGATGGTGACATAACTTAACTGAGCACGTCGACTTATCTAAAGAAATGATTAGATGGGGCAGATGATGACCTCCATTGGGCTGGGAACCATCAGCGGTTGGGAATCTTAAATAAAAGCGTGAAAAAATAAACGTATAAAAAGGCCGATCCCATCTTTATTTAGGATAGTTAACCCGATGAATGCTGAGCCCGGAGCTGATTTCTTAACCACGGAATACAACCTTCTATTTGGCATCATTTCTGTTGCGATCGCCGTTTTAGCCTCTTACACCGCTATCGACCTGGCCGGGCGAGTCACAGCCACCCAACGCCGCATCCAGACAATTTGGCTACTAAGTGGGGCGATCGCCATGGGAATCGGCATCTGGGCCATGCATTTCATTGGAATGTTGGCCTTTCATCTGCCTGTTCCCGTGCACTACAACTTCATGACCGTGCTTGCCTCCATCGTGCCCGCCATTCTCGCGTCAGGCTTGGCGTTGTTAACGGTAAAACGCTCAAGCTTAAATGGTCTACCGTTATTGACTGCAAGCGTTTTGATGGGATTAGGCATTGCATCCATGCACTATATCGGGATGATGGCGATGCAGCTGCCTGCCGCCATGTCCTATCTGCCTTCACTGGTTGTTTTGTCCGTTGTTGTGGCGATCGCCGTCTCCCTCGTCGGGTTACTTTTAGTCTTCCAGTTACGAGAAGAAGCACCCTCACACCCCGTTTGGAAGAAGCTACTTGCTGCCCTCATTATGGGGTCTGCCATTCCTGCCATGCACTATACGGGCATGGCTGCCGTTCGTTTCAGCCCCCTGCCCGACGCTGTCGTCAGTTCAGAGGTACGTCCCGCTGAGAACGTCATTCCTCTCACAACCGCTGTTGTCATCGGCACCCTGATTATTTTAGGATTCTCCATTCTAACGGCATTTTTTGATCGAAGATTGTCAGCTCAAGTCATCTACGCACAAGCGATTCACGAAAGCCAGAAGTCTCTCAAAGCCATTCTTCAAAGCATTCAAGTGGGGGTGTTAGTCATTGGAGCGGATAGCCACATTCAACTGTCAAATCAGGCGGTACTGGATCTTCTCTTTCTGACGACTGAAGACCAGTTAAACGAACTGTGGAGCGATTCAATCACCCATCCGCCCAATTCCTCAGCGCCACATCCGTTCATCCCCTCGCACCTTCAGCCATTACAGCCCGTCTTTCAGAAAATTGCAGCCAATCAAGCGGTGCTGAGTAAGGTCGTTCAAGTCAAATGTGCAACCGATCAGGAGCCCACGTCCTTGCTGATTAATGCGGTTCCCTTAACCCTCCCTGAATCGGATAAACCCCAGATGGTTTGCACGTTTAATGATGTAAGCAAACTCAAGCAAACTGAAGATCGCCTCAAAGAATCTGAAGCGGGCTTCAGGCAAAAAGCTCAGGATCTGCAATACACCCTTCAAGAACTACAAAGCCTTCAACTCCAGTTGATTCAAAGTGAAAAGATGTCGAGCCTGGGTCAACTAGTTGCTGGGGTTGCCCATGAGATCAATAATCCAGTGAACTTTATCTATGGCAACTTAGATCCCCTCCAGGAGTACGTTGATTACTTACTTCATCTCGTTCATCACCATCAACAGCAGTACCCACACTTAATTGATGACGAATCAGCGCAACCGGGGCCAACAAAGCTTGCGTACATTGAAGAAGATTTTCCTGAATTGATGCAGTCCATGCGCATTGGTGCCGAACGCATCTTTGATATTGTGATGTCGCTCCGCGTCTTTTCTCGCCACGACGAAGAAGGCTTAAAGCTTTTTGATGTCCGTGTCGGGATCGACAGCACGTTGCTGCTTCTAAAAAATCGATTGAATGAACATAGCGATCGCCTAAAAATCAATGTCGATCGCCACTATAACGACATTCCAAACATCGAATGTTATCCAGGGCTCCTCAATCAGGTGTTTATGAACCTGCTGGTAAATGCCGTTGATGCGCTTGATGAGGTGATGGTTGGGGCTACAACTCAGGAGTTAAAGGCTCATCCCGGCCAGATTACTGTTCGTACCGTACGTGTTGATCATCACTGGGTAGAAATTGCGATCGCCGACAATGGCCCCGGAATCCCCAAAGACATCAAAGAGCAAATCTTCGATCCGTTCTTCACCACCAAGCCCATCGGGAAAGGGACGGGCATCGGACTATCAATCAGCTATCAAATCATCGTGGAGAAACATGGGGGTAAGCTGGAGTGCGTTTCAAGTTCTGACGGCACTGAATTTGTCATGCAGCTTCCGATTCATCAGCATGGGGGTGTGGTGGGGTGATGAGGTGGGGGAGGGCGATCGCCCTCTCCTATCTTCTGCGAGTTAGGGGCGATCGCCATTTTCTATCAACTTGAAGAGAAATCGCTACGCACCATTATTTCAGCACTCAGATGATCAAGAAGTAAACAAAGACATGAATATTCTTTACTAGAGATGCCATACAAACTTGCTGAGCGACAATCAAACACAAAGTTCTAAGGTGTTTCGGATGCCATCGCCAGTTCAGCACTGTGTTAGTGATGGTCATTGGATTACGGATTAATCAAGTCACCTTACAA
>JAYKJC010000466.1:0-5065 GCA_035285885.1 Leptolyngbyaceae cyanobacterium
CCTGGATCTGGCCTATCAGCAAAAGTGGTCGTTCAGATACGACGTGGCTCTCCTGCTCAAAACGGTGGTAGTGGTACTCAAGCGAGAAGGCGCATATTGAGAAGGTGCATATTGAGAAGGCGCATAGCACTGTAAGGAGTTGGCAGATTACTCATCCCCGATGAGTTCTGTTGTGACCTGACCCTCTGACTGAACCCAGGCGATAGCCCGAATGCTGCGGTGTGCCGCATAATGACGGACTTGCTCTGGGGTCACTACGTCTTCTGGATAAAGCTCGATCTGCAGGGATGGATTCGTGTTGCGCAGCTCATGGGCATAGGCAAAGACAGCCGACAATGCCTGGGGCGTCTCTGGTACCACCAGCCAATCACTCATGGGAGGCGCTTTGGGAAGATGCCCAATGGGGAGCAGGGCTTGATGCAGTTCTTCAATGCTCAAGCTAAACCCGATCCCCGGATAGTCAACATCATCGGGCAGGTATAGTCCAAGCAGGTGGTCGTACCGTCCTCCTCGCCCCAGGGTGCGCTGACCTTGGGGAGTAGAGGTAATCACGTCAAAGACAACCCCGGTGTAGTAATCAAAGGTCTGTACCAGGCTGAGATCCAGCACAATCGATTGAATTGCTGCACCGGGCTGGAGTGCCACATATCCTTCCAGCAAATCCACGAGGGACTTGAGGTTCGTGACGATGGTTTGTTGCGTCTCATCCAGATCGATGGCACTCAGTTTTTGCAGAACATCGGCGGGCTTTCCGCGCAAATCAAGCAGCCAGAGGGCGCGATCGCGCAAGTCTGGGGCAAGGGGCAAGGTTTCCAGGGTGATGCGGTCGAGTTGGGCGATCGCCAGGCGAATGCGATCGCGCCACTGGTCTGGGAACGTTGAAAGGAGCGATCGCGTCAGTCCGGCTTCACCCAAAATGAGATGGCACTGCTCTAGCTTCAGTGCGCGTAGGCAATCCACCACTAACATCACCACCTCTGCATCCGTGACGAGCCCCCCGCTTCCCAGAAGCTCGACCCCAGCCTGGTAAAACTCATGCTGGCGCTCGTGGTTCCGTTTCGTTGGGCGACGAAACACGTTGGTCGTGTAGTAAAAGCGCTGAGGCAAACTGGCGTCACTCATCCACATGGCAGCCGCCCGCGCGATGGATGCGGTCAACTCGGGGCGGAGTCCCAGCATTTCATTGTCCGCATCTTGAAGATGGATCACCGTCGATCGATCGATGGCTCCACCCGCCATCAAGGTATCAAGCCGCTCTAGGGTTGATGTAATGATGCGGTGATAGCCCCACCGTTGAAAAATCGTTTGCAGCCGCTCCTCAATCCACTGTTTTTGTGCCACATCGACAGGAAACAAATCCCGTGAACCCGTTGGGGGTTGGTACGCCATCATTATCTTACCTACAGTATCTAAACCTCGCTCCGTCGCTCGCACTAGTGCTGTAGAAAACAGCTTAAGACAAAAATATCTTTGTCCAAGTGGCGATCGCCATCGCAGACCATTCGGGCTGCAATCAAACGATAGCGCTAAGTGTGCTGGTTAACCATCGGTATGAGACAACCGCTTTTGGGGTTAGCGCAGCACCACAGCGCACGTGTTGGATTTTACCGCGCAATTCAACGAAATCCCCATAAAGTTCCTGGAAAATCCTACCAACAATGCAACGTTCTAATGGCTCCTCAATGCCAGAATGTAACCTCAGCGTGTCATCTTGGCGTCTCAGCAGGAAACCTATCAAAGACGCTCAAAAATGGCTCCCCGTTGGCGGAGGGTTCGCTTGAGTTCTCGCGACAGCCCTTCATTGCTATAGAACCGCGCTCCTTCTGCATCATTGATCCCCGCGAGAGAGCAATCAAAGAAATGAGTGCGCCGGAAATTGACTAACGATAAACTCGCACCAAAAAACTCACTGCCTTCAAGACGGGCACATTCAAGATTTGCTCGCCTCATATTGGCACTATTCAACTGTGCGCCGTTGATCTGCGCCTCATAGAAGGAAGCCCCCTCTAACGTTGCCCGACGTAAATCAACTTGCGTGAGAACTGAATAGCTAAAATCTGAGTTCCGCAGGTTTGCATAGGTAAAGTCACAGGCCGTGAATCGGCTACCCATAAACTGAGTGGCGATCAAATGCGCTTCTCTAAAATCAGTCTGACTGGAGTAGGACTCAGTCAAAATCGCATCATTGAGAACCGCGCCTGAAAAACTGGCTAAACTCAAATTGGTCTGTCTCAAGTCTGCGCGGACTAAGTTGGTATTCCCGAAATTGGCTTCGCTGAGATCGGTGCCACGGAGATCGACAAAACTGAGATTTGCCCCTACAAAATCCGTACGAATATCAAGCCCGGCTAACTGAGCAAGAGCTGCAAAATTTTCAGTTTGAGCATTTTGAATCGCCTCAATGCGCTCTACAAGTTCTTGAAGCGAATCAATTCGACCTGAATTGATTGCTCGCTTGAGACGCTCAATAATTTTTTCTGTACTCACGGGCAGACCACGGTCCCTCGGGGCTCAACAATGCACAACTACATTGTACTAAGTTCCTATTCCGCTAAGAATAGCGCACTTGAACCGATGACCCTTGAGTTTTCTTTTTTTCTACAGAAGTTAATAGTTGAGGAACGGATCGGCTGACAGTTTTGCTCTTTGCTTCCCACGCCTGAATCAGCGTCTCGATCACTGCGCGCTTATTTGGAGTGAGCTCACTGTTTAACACACGCTCTATTTTGGCAAGTTCTTCTACCTGTTGTTGCTTTATCTCTTCAGAAGAAGATACCTTCGAACTCTCTACCTTCAGACGCTTTGCAGAGAAATGATCTTCTTCATGGGAGTACGCGCTATACATATGAATAGACCTAAACAACAGTATGAAAGAACTTGAGCGTGATGCTTCCAGCCAAGTCGATAGCGTTAGTTGTAGACTGTAAGTTAAACCCAGAGCGAACAACTAATACCAGACTCAAAACAAAATAGCTGAATGTGCATGTGCCGACATTTTGCCATAGCTTCATGCCCATTCGCCATCCGTGTATCTCTCATTTTAGCTAAAATGTAAGACCACACAATAGAGAAATCTTAACTTCACCATTACTTTAAGGGTGTGCGATCGCCCCTCGATTTCCCTGAAAATTCTCTAAGAAGCATAGCACCAAAGAACTTCGGAAATACTTCGCCTAAGCAATTTAGCCTCATCCATTGTCATCGATAGAGGACAATGGTGCGTGGAGGTGTAGCCGCCACGCACCATTGCTTTTAGCGATATCACTGTTCGCATCAGGATGATGAGACTCTATTCCTTATGACG
Source organism: Leptolyngbyaceae cyanobacterium (assembly GCA_035285885.1). Taxonomy (GTDB): domain Bacteria; phylum Cyanobacteriota; class Cyanobacteriia; order CAKZMO01; family CAKZMO01; genus JBCCWF01. The sequence continues at coordinate 3,305 of JAYKJC010000466.1, forward strand.
GAAATTGGGTTACTGAGGTTTCTGTTCGGGGAGCATGCATTTGTCGGAGTCACACCCTGCTGGCCCTGCTTCTGCGCGATCGCCCCGATCATAAACGGCGAGAGCACTGTAGAAATCATCAACGTTGCAGCGCGATCGCACATCCCTCACCATCGACTCATACACCACCTGGCTGATGGGCTCAAACGGTAGCCGAGGGAAGGTTTGGAGATCATCGAAGCGAGCCAGAAGCGCGGCGGAAATGTAGCCTTCATCCTTTTGAATCGCTTCGTAGATCCGCTGACCCAAGCCATCCACCTCATGTTCTCGCAGCTCAATCGTTGCGGAGGTGTTGTGGGTGGTGTAGTGCTGCTGCACCTGCATGTAGAAATCAAATTGGGCAAGGGCAGAAAACTGGCTGATGTCTACCTCATCTGCTCCAGGAATATTAGCCCAAGAGACTTGGGTGGGAATTTCGACGAGCCATTCTGTACAGCGGGGATCAAAGGGATCATCGAGCAATCGACCATTCTCGTCTTTGTCGGATTGGGCGGGCACGATCGAGTAGCCGTAGTCCAGACAAGCCAGCGCGACAGGATCGTTTTTACCGAAGGTGATGCGACGAATAAATCGCTGAGCTTTGGGCGGATGCCAGCCAGGGGACGCACCCGTGAGCAGACTCTTGGTACCCGCAGGTTGAACCGTTGTACAGCGATTGGGCCGCTTCAGACCGTGGCGATCGCAGTAGTCCCACACGACTCGATGCACAATGTCACGCCAGCGATTCAGATACTCTTTTTCCTTCTGCTTAAAGGCAATGCCTGCCATCGTGTCTGGACGGCCTTCCGTCCACCAGTGCAGCCATTCCACCCCAAATGCGTGGACGAAGAAATCAAACAATCCCGTGAAGGACACCCCCACGATGGGATCATCCAAGCGAGACTGTTGATACCGAGGCTCTAAGAACTGGTGATTCAGTAGTGAGGCTACGGACAATGCGCCAGCCGTAAAGGCTCTTTCTTGCTCTTCAAAATCATCTGGATCGAGGCGATTTAGATGAACTTCTGCCAGGTTGCAGTGGAAATTTTCACCCAGAATTTCGCCACAGGGATTTAAGCCGTAGCGTCCCTCGCCCTGGGCACGACGCTTGGCTTCGCCCGCCCACTGAATGGCACCCTCGCCAGAATAATATTGCTTGCGAACCGCCTCAACACAGGTGTCGAGACCAGGCTTTTCATGAAAGACACGGGTGTGGTTGGCCATGCGCAGCGCGTCTCGTTCGGGGTCGATGCGCCAGTTGCCGTCTTCGTCCTGCATCCACAGGTTTTCTTTAGCTGTCGCTGCCAGTGTGTCGTTGCTGTCGAACTGTCGCATGCCTGCACTTCGCCGAATGTTTCCGGCCACGACGCAAGCGGCGGCTTCATCAATCAGCAAGCAGCATTCAACCGAGTTGAGCTGACGACCTAAGGCTTTATTCAAAATGTTGGCACAGCGCTCATACAGCGCTGGCAAACGAACCGGATTTGCAACTCCGCCAAACCCTTTCAATCTTTCACCTGCTGGGCGGACGTTGCTGAGGTCAATGGAAACTGTCACATCTCCGTCAAACTGTTCATCCGTGGAGAGTTCCAGAACCGTCTGATAGGAATCGACCCACCCTCGACGACTATCTCCGACATGAATCTCGACATGGTTGCCTGTGATAGAAACCTCTGTGCGTTCATTACGCTGGTGTTCAGGCACTGAGCCGATGCTGGATTGAGTACTGAAGACCAGGCGATT
>JAYKJC010000467.1:0-4818 GCA_035285885.1 Leptolyngbyaceae cyanobacterium
CTGTGGCAAGTCGAGTTTCAAGCGAGTCCAACCCCGACAACTGCCGAGCAATTTACGGATGGCATTATGCGACTGGGCGTCGGGGATCATCTCGCTGGGATTTTTATGATGTCGAGTCTGGACTGGCGACCGGGCGATGCTGACGAGTCTAAATATAAGACCGTCAAACAAACGAGCGCCTATTGGCAAGCCCTGTATCCGTTTCCGTTTCAGGACACGATTTTGAAGTGGTCTACGGAACGACAGCTTAATCCCTTTCTGGTGACCGCCTTGATTCGCCAAGAATCGCGATTCGAGCCGCAAATCAAGTCTGTTGCGAATGCCGCCGGGTTGATGCAGGTGATTCCCTCGACTGCGTCTTGGATTTCTCAGCAAACAGGGATTACCGACTATGACATGACTGACCCTGAAAGCAATATCAGTTTTGGCACCTGGTACTTGGATTACACCCATCGGGAATATAACAACAACTCCCTGTTTGCGGTGGCGAGTTACAATGCCGGGCCAGGAAATATTGCGGACTGGATTAGCCGCTTTGGCTTTCGCGACCCAGATGTGTTTGTCGAACAAATTCCCTTTCCTGAGACCAAGGGCTACGTCGAGGCGGTCTTTGAAAATTACTGGAATTACCTGAGAATCTACAATCCGGCGATCGCCCAAAAACTGGCCGAACTCTCGCCCGAACAAGCCGCCATCAAAGACACCCGAACGCTCTCCTTTGATGTGGACTAATCTCTTTAGGGACTTGCGAGAAAATAAAACCCCTATCAGGGGTTTTATTTTCTCGCTGATCACTCGTCATTGACCTGAACTTCAGCAGGACATCCGGGTTTGCGTCTCGCTTCCAGGTAGTCCCCAATGATTTGGTCGTACCGTTCCTGCCCAAACACATGATAGTGCCCTGGGTAGACGGTTTCGACGAAGAGCGTTTTGAGTCGCTCATAGGTCTTCATGTAGGTGGGAATGTGGCTACAGTGCAGCTCGTCCAGCAGTTCTCCGTCGTAAATCACATCCCCAGAGAACAGCTCTTTTGCAAGGGGGTCATAGAGTGCAATGCAGCCGTGGGAATGACCGGGGAGGTGCATAACTTCAAAGGTGCGATCGCCCAAATCCAGAACATCGCCCTCCTGCAACACACGGGTGGGTTCTGCCGCTCTCAAGGTGTATTCCGTGACGGTAAATTCTGGATGGGGGAGTTCGGCAAAGTGTTCGGGCTGCACCCAGCCTTGTTCTGGACTGCACAGCGCCTCATAGTCATCACCGTTGCTTAGTGCGTCGGCCTCAGCGGCGTGAATGGCACGATGCTCAAACTCGAACATGCCGCCCGAATGGTCGAAATGGACGTGGGAGGCGATCGCCAACAGCGGCTTATCGATCAGCGACGCAATGTGATGCCGCAGACTCGCCACTCCCAACCCGGTGTCGATCAGCAAATCCTGGTTCTGTCCCTTAATCAGCCAGAGATTTGCCCGGTTAAACCAGAAGTAATGGGGTTCGGTGATGAGATAAAGGCGATCGCTGATCTTCTTCGTCGAAAACCAGCGATCGTTTACGGGTACAGATGCAGTTCCCTGGGTAGACACAAAACTTAGGCGATCGCCGCTTCAACAAACTTCGACTCAAGCACCTGCTCAAACTGCTCCGCTGTCGGCTCAGATTCAATCTGTCCTTGCTCGATAAGGAACGCCGCAAGATCAGTCATGTGGGGAACGAGGTACAAGTCACTCGACGAATCACCCAGCATCTTCGCATTATCTTCAGGACTGGTCAGATCAACGCCCGTTAGCTCTTGCTCCACCTCTTCTGGGGATAGCTCCAACCACTTTGCGCTAATTTCCAACGCTTCATCTTTGTTCGTTTCTAGAAACTCGCGTCCCTTAAAGATGCCATCCACATAGGCCTGGGCTGCATCGGGAGTCTGCTCCACGAACTCTGGACTGAAGATATACACATCGACAATTGCCGTAGGCATCTGAGACGTATCGAAAATAACGCGACCGTCAGGCTGAGCCTCATTCGCTTTCTGTAAGAACGGCGCATAGGTCACCGCCACATCGACCCGACCCGCCTGATAGGCTGCCGCTGCCGCATCCGGCGTTAGGTTCGAGATTGAAATGTCTCCCGCTTCCAGCCCCGCTTCTTTCAATACCTGGAGCAAGAAGAAATGGCTGACTCCACCGACATCCACCGCAATCTCCTTGCCCTTAAAGTCGGCAAGGTCAGTGATGCTGTTGCGCGCCAGAATGCCATCGCCTCCCAGTGACGTATCAGCAACCTGAATGATGCGAAAGTCCTGACCTCTAGAGAACAGCGCAACCGCCTCAGAGGTAACGTTGTTGACCCCATCAATTTTCTTTGCCGCGAAGGCTGCATCGCCCTCGGTGCTGGCTCCAAAGACGTTGTAATCCAACTTTAGACCCGCCTCAGTAAAAAATCCCTTCTCAAGCGCCACGAACAGAGGCACGTAGCCAATCCACAGCGTGCTGCCTGTACTTGCCGATACGGGGTCACTCGATGATGAAGCCTCAGAGCTTGCTCCATCGCTTGCTCCATCGGTGGTTGACTGAGAACAGGCATGTAGAGCGAGACTTCCTGCCACACCCCCCATCATCCACAGGGCGCGGCGTCTTGTCATTGAGGGCAACCACATTCGACTCATATCAACTCCTGGGCTTCAACATGGTAGATACTTAACCGATTTGGGACGGGCAAAAAGTTTTGCAGGATACAAAACATTCTCTTCCCTTTTGGGACTGTCATCCCCAGACAGTTGCGTCGTAGGGCTACTCACCTCGCAGAGAATGGATCACCTCTCGCTTGATGTCGATGAATCGGCGAGACAGCTTGATATCCAGCTCTCGATGTTCGGGCAACTCAATGGGCACCTCACGCTGGAGACGCCCCGGATGGGCACTCATCACATGCACCCGTTGAGACAAAAAGATGGCTTCTTCGACATCGTGGGTGATCATCAAAATGGTGGTGTGCGTGCGTTCCCAGAGTTCCAAAAGAAACTGCTGCATTTGCTCCTTGGTCTGGGCATCGAGTGCGCCGAAGGGTTCGTCCATCAGCAGCACGTCTGGATCATTGGCGAGGGCACGGGCGATCGCCACCCGCTGCTTCATTCCCCCTGAGAGTTGCTTGGGATAAGCATGGGCAAAGGGAACCAACCCCACCACATTCAGATAATAGTTGATGCGATCCTGCTGCTCAGCCTTGGGCATGCCCCGCAAATTCAGCCCAAACGCAATGTTTTCCGAAACCGTGAGCCAGGGGTATAGCGTATAGCTCTGAAACACCATGCCTCGATCGGAACCGGGACCTTCCACCACCTGACCATCCACCGAGATGGTGCCCGATGTAGGAGGAATCAGTCCGGCAATGATATTCAGAAGCGTAGACTTACCGCACCCTGAGGCTCCGACCAGGCAGGCAAATTCTTTGGGATAGAGCGATAGGTTAATGTCTTCTAAAACCGTCAAGGGCTGACGCCGAGACACATGGAACGTTTTGTATACGTTTTGAACGGTCAGTTTGGGTGGCTGATTCTCGGGGGCCCCTGTGTCTTCAGCATTTCCTGTTTCTTCAGTATTTTCAGTATTTTCAGTATTTATAGGTGTAGATGTTCGATTCTGTATCACAGGCTTTTGCATTATTCAAAAGTGGGCCGACCCAGGTAACAACATCAAGACGGGATGCATTGTGCAACTAATCATTAAGCGATCGCCCGTTTTTAGAAAACTCAGGCTATCAGTAGTTCTAATGATAGAGAAGACGTATGTGGGGGCGTTGATTGATCGGTGAAAAGCGCGTATCGCCCAACACAATATCGACGAGTGTATCACTGCCATTTGGCACAGATCGTTCACTACGCATCATCTTGACCCGTTTCGTTGCATAAATAACTCGTCCAATCGATGACTCGTCTAACAAATAGAGGATGTTGATTATGGCCTGGCTCAGACTGACTAACGAAAAACTCCAGCTACTCGAAGGATCACGAGAACTGGATCGCGTTTCTACTGAAAAACTCGATGATGATACGTTGGCCTTAGATATTCCACTGGATTGGTTGCGGGCGAGTAATGCTCCCAATCAGATGATTATTTCGCTGGATCCACCGCCAGATTCAGATGAGTAGATGCTGAGTGATCGGCGGACTGCCACGTATCCATACCATCAACAATCCCGTCCCCTTCAGTCAACAGGATGAGGCCATTCAACAGCCACGCGACGGTTGTTTTGCCTGAACCGTTGCTGCCGACAATGCCGATGCGTCGTTCCGAGAGGGTGAGGGTGATGCGATGCAAGACGGGGCGATCGCCAAACTAATGGCTGTCCTCCTGGAGTTCAATCATGGACGTGCACTCAGAATCAGACCCGTTTCTTTATCCACGAAGATCAGGCATCTCAAGTTCAACCCTTTGCCTTGAATGGCCCATTTCTAATCCAATCTGTAGTTGTATAACTGCATGCGTTTTGCGAAGGCGGATTGGTACTGACTTTGGACTTCGATATGGATTAACAACCAGGTCTCAGCACCGTCCACTAACCAGACTTTTACAGCTTGTCGGCCCACCGTCGCCCAAGGTCTGCATCGCGCACGACTTGCTGTAATTCTTTATCCAGAAATTCATAGCCTTGATTCCAGTCGATCAGTGGGGAGAGGTCTGGAAAGAAGAACAGCATAAATTCCTGGAAATAGAGTTTAATGGCTTCTTTCCAGGGAGCATCGTAGTCAGCACGAAAATCGCTCATCTCAGAAATGTGTCGTGTGCGTAGTCACAGCGCTAGATTTTGAGCGATCGCCCTCTTTAT
>JAYKJC010000468.1:0-13489 GCA_035285885.1 Leptolyngbyaceae cyanobacterium
GTCCGGTTGGGAAAGCGTTGGTGTCGTAGGTTTTCGACCTGACATTCAAGATAGTCAAGAACATGCTCGTCAATTACGACGGGATGCTGAAAATCGTAACCAGGCTTAGATAGAAAAATGTATCTTATTGATACTGATGTCATAATCGATATCCAGCAGAGCTACGCACCTGCAATCGCTTGGTTTGCTTCTCTAGCAGAGCTGCCTGGTATTCGGATTTGTTGTGATGGAGTTGATTCAGGATGCTCAGAATAAGCAACAGATGCGTAAGGTTTTACAACTTGTAGCGCCTTTATCGGTTGTTTGGCCTGCTGAAACTGACTGTCGCCGGGCCTTGTCAGATTTTACAGCCTATTATCTCTCTCATAGTGTTGGACTGATTGATGCTTTAATTGCTGCTTGTACTGTTGGGCGTCAAGCAACTCTCTGTACCTTTAATATGAAGCACTATTGTGCAGCACTATTAAGTCATTCCAGGCTTGCAAAAATCCATACGCATCTGGCATTCCAAAAATGACAATTTCTATGGATAAGATTCATAATAGGTGAGATGCGCTAGATGTAGGACAGGCGTGCAGATTATTCCGACACGGCACTCTAAATCTATTCTCTACGTTGAGACCGTTAGTCTGCCAAGACACTGCGATCGCCTCTTTGGTCTCTGGCATGACATTCAGCACATTCTAGATACATCTCTGGACATTCTCGTTGACTTTCACTATTGTGAGTTTCTAAATCACACGGGTGTTGCGTTTCTCGGTGGCCTTGCCCGACTCATCGAACATCGTGGCGGGCGAATCACCTTCAACTGGGACACCCTCGACCGAAAGATTCATATAAACCTGGCTCAAAACGGTTTTCTCTACGATTTTGGGTGCGATCGCTACCCTTGGGATGGCAACTCCATCCCCTTTCGCTGCGACATTCACCAAAACAAACCAGAGGTAAATGACTATCTACTCAACAAGTGGCTAGGCAAAGGATGGGTCAATATCAGTCAGGCATTGCAGCACATGATTGCCGGACGAGTCTGGGAAATCTATGACAATGCATTTATACACAGTGCTTCAGAAATTGGTGTCTTCAGTTGCGGACAGCACTATCACAGACAGAAACAACTGCATCTAACGATCATCGACTTTGGCGTTGGCATTCCAAGCAACGTGCGGTCATTGCCCACTAACGCCACCATGACTTCAGCCGAAGCTCTCAAATGGGCATTCCTTCCTGGAAAAAGTACCGTTTCACAGGGCATTAGCCGTGGTTTAGGATTACATCTCATTCAAGAATTTATCGCGGCAAATCAAGGAACGCTCAAGATTTATAGTAACGATGGGGTCGTGAGTATTAAGAACGGTAAAATTGAATATGGAACACAGCCGATAAATTTTTCAGGAACATTCGTAAACATTGAATTTCAATGTGATGAGACGTACTATTGCTTAGAATCAGGGATTGTCTCCACTGAGGAACCGCTGTTTTGAAGTCATTGTTTGCTCTAAAGCCATTGTCAACGAGAGAGAAGACAGCCATGCGCTACAACGTTCATGACATCACCGGAGAATTTGCAACGGATGCCGATAGCGGTCAGACCCTTTATGAGCGTGTTTACCCTCAAGTGAAGGCTGGGAAACCTGTTGAGCTAGATTTTGAGGGTGTCCATGTCTTCGCCTCTGCCTTCTTCAATTTTGCCGTTGGTCAGCTCCTCTCAGACCTCTCTACCGAACACCTGAATACATATCTCAGCGTCCAAAATCTCTCTCCTGATGGCCACTCTGTACTCAAACGGGTGATCGACAATGCAAAGCAGTACTATGGCGATCGCCAATATCGAGAAGCTGTGGATAGCGTAATGGAAGAATATGCTGCCAGTTTCTAGCCCATGTCAATTCATCTGAATGTTCAAGCTGAAGTCATTGACATCAGCACCGATGCCCCTCGAAAAGAGGATATTTTCCTGGTTGACACCAATGTTTGGCTTTGGCAAACCTATGCCAACTCTATTCCATCCGATCCAAGAGTTAGAGGAAAAACTAAGCTTTATACCTCTTACCTCAAAAAAGCTCGCACTAGAGGTGCTACCTTGGCGTATTCTGGTCTGATTCTCGCTGAGTTAGCCCATGTCATAGAAAAAACTGAATGTGCAATCTTCCGCCAAAAATCTCAACGTCCAATAAAGGCTAAAGAGTATAGGCACAGCTTTTCATTTGAAAGAGCTAATGTTGTCGCTGAAGTCGAATCTGCTTGGAAGCAAGTTGAGGCATTAGCCATCTCGCTGGAACTAACAATCAATGAGGCCAATACAAACGCAGCCCTGAATCGATTTAAGACTCAAGCGTTAGACGGCTACGACCTTCTGCTTCTTGAAACAATGGCTCAAGCTAATGTCGGGCAAGTCAAAGTTATTACAGACGATATGGATTACGTAGTTGTCCCTGATATCCAAGTTTTTACAGCTAACGGATATGCTCTCCAACAAGCTACTCAGCAAAAGAAGCTACTTCAGCGATACATTCAAACCTCTCCGTGAACATTGAACTGTAGTGGTTTGCAACCAGGTTAAGCACAACTGTACTTAACAAACGCGCACAGCGCTGTACTTCAGAACTGGGATGAAATGAAGGTTCAAGGTACAAGGCTAGTTCTCTAGAAACCCGAAGAAGCCTAAGCTGACAAAACAATGCTTTTCACGTCTCAAACTCAAATAACTGTTTGCCCTAAATCTTTTCAAGGAGGGGCGATCGCCCTTTCCATAAATCTTCTCAGCAGAACTTAATATCTGATTCAGGTAATCTTCCTAGTGTGGTAGTGACAATAGCGTTGGAAACGACATCAGCTCAGCCCCAACGATGTCAATCTGCTCATGTGTCCGAAGGGCATCTGTCTGAAGTTCAACTGTAGTTCAACTGTGTGAACGTTGTAATCCTTGATTAGTGTGGGATTCGTCATTTTCTTAGAAGGAAAACGACAAGAACCCCAGGCTGGATTGGGGTGAGACGACATGCCCGTCATTTTTGCTGCCTGCTTACTCACTACTCAAACGAACCTTTGCCACTCAAAAGATAGATCTCTAATGAATATCAGCCATTTCCATCGCACGCTAAGATCAAGCTTTCCGTTCATCCGATCAAGAACTAGCCGTCGTATTTTGTTTGGGGTCATGTTGGTGATGGCATCATTTTTTCTGACCACCGCTCCGGCGATCGCCCAAGAGTCTGCTGCCAATGGCGGAGGCTTTATCGAAAACATCTTACTCAGAATCGAAGCCCTTGGCCCGTGGGGGCCGATTGCGCTCATCGCAGTCTATATCGTTGCAACAGTTGCATTCATCTCGGGTGGGCTGCTCACTTTGGGAGCTGGAGCCCTGTTTGGACTCATGAAGGGGGCAATCTGTGCCTTTATCGGAGCGTCTTTGGGGGCAACCGCCGCCTTCCTGGTCGGACGCTATCTGGCAAGGGGGTGGGTCGCGAAGAAGATTGAGGGAAACAAAAACTTTTCAGCCATTGACCAGGCCGTGGGGCAAGAAGGGTTCAAAATCGTATCGTTAACCCGTCTTTCTCCCGTTTTCCCGTTCGTTCTGCTTAACTATGCGTTTGGCATTACCAGCGTCTCGTTACGAGACTATGTGCTTGGATTTATCGGCATGATTCCTGGAACGTTTCTCTACACGTATATCGGAGCAACGGCGGGCAATCTCGCTCAAGTCTTTGCCGGAGGTGGCAGCGGCCAGAGCCCCGCAGAGCTTACGCTCCTCGTCGTGGGACTGATTGCTACTTTCATCGTCACGGTTATCATTACCCGCACCGCTCGCAAAGCCCTTAACTCAAAGCTGTCTGAGCAATCTCCCCACGATGCTCAACTGTCTTAGAACTTGACATTCTGATAGCAATTCTGGCTGACTCCTTATTTTGTTCATTCAATGGTTGACCGACCCTTATGACTTTTTCCTCTACCCATTCGTTCGAACTGTCCCCCATGGACGAGTTCAATCAACAACTGATTGATAATGTGCATCCTCCTGACTGGAAAAATCCGATGCCCAAAGATGAGTATGACCTGGTGGTCATCGGTGCTGGAACCGCTGGACTCGTCGCTGCCAAGGGAGCAGGTGGGCTCGGCATTGGCTTAAAGGTGGCGCTGATAGAACGGAGTCTGTTGGGGGGCGACTGTTTGAATGTCGGGTGTGTTCCATCCAAGGCTGTCATTCGGTCGTCTCGGGTGGCGGCTGATTTGCGCCGCACAAAGCCCTTTGGGATTCATCCCCCAGAGCGCGTTGATGTGGATTTTGCAGCGGTGATGCGACGGATGCGTCGCGTTCGTGCCCAAATCAGTCCAGTGGATTCTCCCATGAGTGCCCAGAAGGTCGGGGTTGATGTGTTTTTGGGGGATGGCAGCTTCATTGACGACAGCAGTATTTCTGTCGCGGGCAAGACGCTGCGATTTAAGAAAGCAGTAATTGCGACGGGAGCCAGAGCCGTTTCTCCTAAGGTGGAAGGGTTGAAAGACGCTGGATTCTTAACGAATGAAACGGTTTTCAATCTGACAGAATGTCCGGGGCGTCTGGCCGTGATTGGGGGTGGTCCCATCGGCTGTGAGTTGGCTCAGGCGTTTCGGCGGTTGGGCAGTGAGGTGTTTTTATTTGAGCGCAGCAATCATGTGCTGGTTCGAGAAGATTCAGACGCCGCAGAGATCGTTCAGAAAGCGTTTATCCATGAGGGTATTCAGCTTGTTCTCAATAGCTCACTCAAGCGGGTCGAGAAGACCCCTGAAGGCAAACGACTCTATTTTGAGCGGGACGGGAAGGAAGAGTCCATTGTCGTAGATGACATTTTGGTCGGTGCCGGACGGCAACCGAATGTTGATGGGCTGAACCTGGAAGCCGCTGGCGTAGACTATGACGCACGACGGGGAGTGAGGGTGGATGACCATCTGCAAACGTCGAATCCTCGTATTTTTGCGGCTGGCGATATTTGCATGAACTGGAAGTTTACCCACGCTGCTGATGCGGCTGCGCGCATTGTCCTGAAGAACGCTTTCTTCTCGCCGTTTGGGTTTGGGAAGTACAAGCTGAGTGATTTGGTGATGCCCTGGGCCACCTACACCGATCCTGAAATTGCCCACGTGGGCCTGTATGAGCATGAAGCTCAAGAAAAAGGCATGGATGTCAACACGATCAAAGTTCCGTTCCATGATGTGGATCGGGCGATCGCCGACGGAGAAGAAGAAGGGTTTGTCAAAATTCTCCACAAGCGTGGCTCTGATGAAATTCTGGGGGCGACCATTGTGGCGACTCACGCAGGCGACATGATTAGCGAAATCACCACCGCTATTGTTGGAGGCTTGGGGCTTAGTAAGCTGTCCAGTGTGATTCACCCCTACCCGACTCAGGCAGAGGCGATTAAGAAGGCCGCAGATGGCTATCGACGCACCTTATTGACCGACCGAGCTAAGTTTTTCTTAAGCATTCTGACCAAGTTTTCCTAACCCGAAATGCAATTTATAGCGCTATGCGCGTTGATCCGGAGAATGTGGGGCGCGCCGCGCCCCACATTTCCGTTTGTGTACTTTTAGCAGTTTGCAACCGCGCTATTCCTTGTTCCCAGCGAGACGCTGGGAATGCTCGTGAGAGCCTCTGGCTCCCATTCAAATTGTGGAGCCAGAGGCTCCCGCAGCGGTTCCCTGCCAGAGTCAGGGGACCAGAAATTAGAGACCGCTAAACACGTACGACCATTCTCTGATTGTTTTTTTGAGTCCCCCTATAGCATCAGCGTCTGGTAGTCGTAACTATCCGGTGTGCCTAGCTTGCTGCGTAGCCAGTTAAAGGCTCGCTGCATGGGAGACTGAGGCTCGATTCCCAGGGCTCGCTCATAGCTTTCGTGCGCTTCTCGATATCGGTTTAGGGCATGAAGGGCAAGGCCACGAAACTTCCAGGCTTCTGAATGATTCGGTTGATACCCAATGGCGCGATCGCAACTGGCGATCGCCTCCTCGTATTTTCCTAGGAAAACTAACGCAACTCCCCGTAAGGTCCACGCATGATAATCCATAGGGGTGAAAGCCAGAGCATCATCTAAAAACCGTAGCGCCGTTTTGTAGTCAGCGGATTCAATCAGTACAGCCACATCCTCGTACACGGATGAATGAGGGTTACCGTTTAGAACTTGTGCAGCATCATAAGAAGAATCATCAAATTTGTCGAAGGATGAATATGGCATGACAGAATTCTCCTCATGAATCAGGCTGTGTATGAATGAAAATGTTGGTGGATTGTTCCCCTGTATCACTCAGCAACGAGAAGCATCAAAAGAAGAGTGTTTCACCTTAATCAATTGTTTCAACACGTTGACTTCAAGGTTTCAACGAGTGTTCAACGTGTCAAAGGGAGACAACAATCGCTTAAGGTTCTATTCATTCAACAGAAAATTCAACAGAGACCGATACTCAACGATGCTCAACAGCTCCCATCTAATTACAGGATGGGAACTGACAGAGGTTAAATGCACAAAGGAAAGTGTAAATACATACATTCTTATGCACAAACTAAATATTTCATAAAGCTGAATTCAGCGTCGTGATACACAGGGGGGCTCGGTGTGAGATCCTCTATTCAAATGTGTGACATCGATCACGTTTTCCATATTTCCTCAGTAGATATGCTCACGACTTGGCAAACTTCTCCAATTGCAACGAAGAAAAGAGGGTTTTGGGCGCGCAACGTATGTGTTTAGCGAGGCGGCGTGATCCCCCGCTGTCGCTGCCCCCATAAAAAGGGGGCTCACAAAGTTGCGGGCTCGAAGTCCCCCTTTTCAAGGGGGATTTAGGGGGATCGGACGAAGATCTCGCTAAACACATACCGCGCAACGCGCGCCCAAAACCCTCTTTTCTTCGTAAACTTTGCCAAGTTGTGTATGCTCATGCTGAGGTGACGCTCTATTGAGGTTGCTGAGGCTGGTGAAGATATTGAAGATCTGTTAGAGATATTGAGGCTACAGCCTCAAGCTGTTTCCCTATGCGTTTGATGGGAGTCCCTGAAGATTCGAGCGGTAGGCGGCTTCATCCAGACCATCACCCACGTTGGCCGTTGCTGGGTCAATCGCTGCCTGCAAGTCTTCAATGCGACTCGATACCGAAGGGTGGGTGCTGAGGAACGTGGGGGGAGATCCCTGGGATAACAGCTTTTCCATAAAGGCCACCATCGCGGAAGGCGCGTAGCCCGCACTTCGAAGGGTGTTTAACCCGAGTTGATCCGCTTCACGCTCGTCTGCACGGCTATTGCGTCGGTTCACGGCCAGCTCCACGCCGATGTTAACAGCCACGCTTTCATCTACCCCTGCGGCAGACATCAGACCTCGGGCGATCGCCTGTTCTCGCATTTGCTCAATGGCATGACGACTGGCGATATGACCAATTTCATGGGCTAAGACACTCGCCATTTGAGCCTCATTATCAGCAGCTTGCAACAATCCGGTGGTGACGTAGACGTAGCCCCCCATGGTTGCGAAGGCGTTAATCTGATCGTCTTGCACAACCTGGAACGTATAGGGAATATCAGGGCGTGTACTGGCTGGGACTAATCGCTGCCCCACTTGATTGACGTATCGTTCAACCTGAGAATTGTTGTAGAGTGTGAACTCTTGCCTCACCAGTTGTGCGTTGATTTGTTCACCAAGGCTTACTTCCTGGCGATCGGAAATGGTTGAAAGCTGAATAACTTGCACCCCCCGGATGAGTAGCTCTAGCCATGAAGGGAGTGCAGGCGAAGGACTCGCAGAGCCTACGATAATGCCCATTGCAACAACGAGCGATACAACGGAGTAAGCCCAACGGCGTCGAAGATGGCGTGCAAAGGCAAAGATGGAGTGAAGCATAGGTCAGCTGGTGGGTAATGTTAAAAACGAGCGCTTTTGCTACTTTTAATTCAAACAGTTAGATAAGCAAATAAGAGCAAGTTCATGGCCCGAGTGTCTGGCGATCGCTCGTTGTTGCCCTTATGATTAAGCATTTTGAGCCATTCGCGTTGGTGTTTATGACGGTTTAGGTGCCGTCCATCAAGGAAGAGCACAGGAATTGAGAAACGGTACCAGCACCTGACTAAAGGCATCTGGTTGGTCTAAGAATGCCCAGTGAGTGCCCGGCACCGTCTGAAGGGTGAGGTTTTTCAAATACTTGCGGTAGGGCTTGAGCTGCCAATTAAAGCGGTTAACGCCTGCTTCTGGCTGCATGAATAACGTTGGGACATGAATATCCTGGATCAGTCCGGGAACGCGCAGCACCGCATCAAAAATTTCGTCTCGTGCGATCGTCGTAAACTTGCTCACCACTCGACCGTCTGGTTTTTCTTCCAAGCTCTGACAAAATACCGCTTCTTGAAGATCATTCCAGTCACGATACTGCTTCATCGTTTTGCCCTGTTCAATGGCGGCTTCCCAATCTGCGAATGGCCCCATGCCTTTCAAAAACGGAAGGGTGCCATAAAACAAGGGAAACGTGAGCCGAAAAATGCCGGGGACACCATATACAAAAATAGGGTCAACCAGGGTCATGCTCAGAAACCGCTCGGGCTGTCGGGTGGCCCAATAGGTCGCTACTTTTCCCGACCAGGAATGACCGACGACGTGCGCGGAGGCCCAGCCGAAATGGTCCATAAGCTGGCTGAGATCGCTCATGACGGTATCGAAATCATAGCCCTGGTTGGGTTTACTGCTTTCTCCATGACCCCGCATGTCTACGGCGATCGCATGATATCCATCAGAGGAAAGGCGATCGCCAACCGCAGACCAGACGAGCGCGTGATCGGCCAGTCCATGAAGGAGCAGCACAGGGACACCCTGGGTTTCCCAGTTGAGAATGGAAAGCGTGATGTGATTGAGCGTGATGCTTTGTCGATTAACCATGGCGATAGGGTGGCGAGAATGGTAGGGGACGATGCGCTTTTGTCAAACCGATAGGTGCGTAGAATCGCCAACCGCTATAAAAATAATTACCAAGATAGGTAAACAAATATCGTTGCGACATCCCACCCCTCTTCTTGACGCATTAGAGTGAAAAGAGCTGTGTTTCTTAAATTTGTCTCGCAAACCCGGTAAAGCCTTTTTTTAGCCTTAATTATGATTCAAAACACAACCCACGAGACATCATCTTCTAACTCATTTAGCAGCCGAGATATTTCTGAAAGCGTTGTTGACATTATTGAAACGGTGATTGCAAGCCTCGAAGACAATGGCAGCGCCATGGTCAGTCACACCAACGAAGGCTATTTGTGGAGATTTTGCTACGGCAGCGTCAATGTGTTTGTTCAGCTGACGGGAACGACTGACGAAGATACCTTGATCGTTTGGTCAAGCGTCCTGAAGTTGCCAGTTCAAGATGAAGCTCGGCTGATGCGAATGTTGCTTGAAATGAATTGGGCCGACACGTTCGAGGCTCGATTTTGCATCTTAGGCGACGAAATTGTCATTTCGACCACTCGGATGGTCGCTGACCTGACCGCTGGAGAGATATCGCGAAACATTACGATAGTGGCGACCATTGCCGATGAACAGGACGATCGCCTGGCCGCTGAGTTTCAGGGCGAATGAGGAATGAATGAGTAGCAGATGAATGAGTAGCAGATGAATGAGTAGCGGATGAATAAGTGGCGGATGAATAAGTGGCGATTGATTCCGCTGATGGAGGCGTCGGGTTCCCTGAATATGGCGATCGATGAATGGCTGCTGGATCAGCATCGACTGGCTCACATGCCGTCTGTGCTGCGTTTTTACACGTGGCGACCCTCTGCGATTTCCCTGGGTTACCACCAGTCTCGATGGCCCGACCATTGGAATCACCTCACCTGGAATGGACAGCCCATTGATTTGGTGAGGCGTCCCAGTGGGGGGCGTGCTGTTTTGCATGACGGAGATTTGACCTATGCGGTCATCACCTCTGGCTTGAACGGGCGGCGTATGGAGGTCTATCGAACGCTGTGTCAGTTCTTAATTGAGGGATGGCGATCGCTCGGCACGGCATTGCACTATGGAACGAAAGAACGGGACTATCACCGTAACCCCAATTGCTTTGCGACTCCAACGGTGGCAGACCTGATCACCGAATCGGGCATCAAGCTCATTGGCAGCGCTCAACTTCGCCGACAGCACGCCATTTTGCAGCACGGGTCCATGCAACTACAGCCCAATCTCGACCTCTACCATCATGTATTTGGCCTGCCTTCATCTCCTGGCATCTCTCACGAATTGACCGAGCCACCTATTTGTCGAGATATACCGAAAATCATAGATGCATTGATTGAGGCGGGACGGAGTTGCTTTTCCGCTGAGTTTTGTGTGGAGCCTCTTGACTCAGACGAGTGGGACGCCATTTCTCTCTATCGCAATCGATAAAGGATTAAGCTTTTTTCCCTAAGGGGATCCACGCAAACCCAGTGTCCTCAGAGCACAAAGACAATTCTTTACAAGAACTTAACAATAAATTTAAAGTCGTCATTCGGGTACTGGATAACCCTGACTTTTTTGGGGATCACGCTAGTTCTGAACCTTGACTTGAAGGGGGTTTTCGCTTTTGATACGCCTCTTTGACTGCATCCATCAATTGTTGTTTGGAGACCTCAACAGCGGGGGTGGATTGGCCAGAATGTTCAAAAAAGACTGTGCTGTTAACTGTTTTCATGGCTAACATTTGGAATAGGATATGAATAACAGGGATAGGAATAGCCGATACGTTTGCATGTTCCGATCGATAATCGCTGTTTTTAGCATCTGCCAGTGTTGGATACGCACAAACGACTTTTTTTTCTGCTGACGGATTTTCTCGGTGTTGCAGCGTTGTGACTACCCATGCGCGATCGCTGGTTCTATTTACAAAGTATTCAAGGTGATTCAGATCTCCTGCAATGGCTTTAAGCGCAGGGGCGATCGCTCTTACCAGTGATGGCGTTTTTCCGTCACTGGGTGCATTTGCTACTAGTTCTTGAATTTGTTGGTCAATATCCATATCAATTTCGCTAGGCTCACAAGAATTTGGCTGACGGCACAATTCACATTGTGGTGTGTTTTCAGTTTAATTTCTGATTGAAGTCACGAGGCGAGGATTCGGGTACCCAGGTGCCCAGGATATTAGGTCAGGCAGTTTTAAATTCCATAGTCCTTTTGGAAGAGTCGTCTTTGTCTTCAGTATTTTTTGTGGGCGACGAGCCATTCTTCAGGACGATCGTAATTTAACGAAACTGCTTCTATTCAGATGACCGTGTGAAGTTGCATTTTTAGTAGAGTGTATTGCCGCTGTGATAACTGCTCACCATCAGGGATCCCAGGTTCCCCAAGTGGAACCGCTAAATATTGAAGCATTGTCAAGATTGTTGCTAGACGAGCTTCACCATTCCACCAAAGCGCCTATCGACCATTGTCGGAAGGTATCGGTTCGAGTTGCGCAAGAAGTTGCACGCATTTGTACAGAGAGCAAGCGCATTCAAGACTCTGGAGAAGTCGATACATGGTTGGTGAATCTTTCTCGCCATCGCTTAAAGCAGTGTGTTCGGTATTATCGGCTGGGATCGCGCCAGGGACGTGTCGAACTGCACAGCACCCTGAGTGCGGTAATTTACCGATACATTACTCCGCCTCAGGTTCAATCGAGCTATCAGGCTCGTCTGAATCTCATCGAAGACTTTTTGCAAAACTTCTATGTTGAGTCTCTGAGTGCTTTTCGACGAGAAAATCAGCTTGATGTGGGATATTGTCCGCGATCGCTCTTAGAACTGGCAGAATACATGGCCTTTACGGAGCGCTATGGAAAGCGGCGCATTCCTCTGCCGGGGCGGCGAAGTCAACAGCTCATCATTCTCAGGGCGCAGACTTTCTCAAAGCAACAGCCGCCGGAAACTATGGTGGATATTGAGCAAGCGGCAGAAGGCTCATCCTCTGAAGCGGCGGACCAAGGCTGGAACACGGCTCCGATGCAGCAGGTTCGTGAGCAAATGGTGGCGCAGGAACCCGATAGTGCCGACGATTCGTTGCGGGGAGTTGTTGTTGATAAGCTGTTGGCCTATTTAGAAGAGCGCCAGCAAGAAGACTGTGCCGATTATTTCGTCCTGAGGCTACAGGATTTGCCCGCAAATGAAATAGAAGCTATCTTGGGGCTGACGCCTCGGCAGCGAGATTATCTCCAACAGAGATTTAAGTATCACTTAATTCGATTTGCTCTTTCCCATCATTGGGAGCTTGTTCATCAATGGTTGGAAGCCGACCTGGAGCATAATTTTGGCCTGACTCCTCAGCAATGGGATTCGTTTATGGAACAGTTGCCTCCGCAACAACAACAGCTTTTGCTACATAAACAAGAAAATCTGACGGATCGGGCGATCGCCCAAGAACTCGGCTGCACAACAACTCAAGTCCACAAGCAGTGGTCAAAGCTACTTGAGAAAGCTTGGGAAATTCGTAATAGTTTAGTGTCCGGAGCAGGAACATTACCCCATGAATAGAGAGTCAGAAGCCATCAATTCTATTTTGGCTTGGTTGTTCCAAGATCCTTCCCTGACCGAACAAGAATCATCAGGGGAATTGCCCAACACACATACTGGGCTAGAGGGTTCAGGTACATCGGATCTGCACAGGAACACCCAGAATCGCTCAGTTGCTGAGGGTCAGACTACAAATGACTCTAACTTCAGCATATTCCCAATGGATTCTCTCGGTGATGCATCGCCGAATCCATCGTTTACATCTCATGTTGGAGATTTACCTGCTGTGCAAGATCGATTTCATGCTCTGTTAAAACGTCGGCTACGTGCTGAGATTGCTCAAAAGCCCCCTGTCTTTCCCTGGGAGAGCAATCCCACAAGTTATGGCACCGAGTCAGAAGACTTGGTTGCTGCTGAATCTGTTCCCATGAAAGGCTGGGTTCAACATATTCAAAAGAAACTTCCTGTGCCCATGTCTGAAGAACTCCTCGCGGGGTTGCTTCAGCGATGCCAGGATATGGCTCACACCTCCCTCCAGCGAGGTGCTCAGCTCGTTCGAGCGGTTGAGTCACTCTTTCCAGACGAGCCTCAAACACTGAATCATTTAGCGGGGTTAGTGTTGACCTCTCCTGCCCGATCAGCCGACCTACAGGAGACCTCTAATTTCCCATCCCATTATGAATCCGCAACTCCTGTGCAAAAGATGGCATTGTCATTGATTGCCGCGCAGGAAATTATGGAGAACCTGACGCTCTTTGTGTCAAAGACCGCTCAGACAGCAGTTCGTTATATTCCAACGGATGAAGGTTCTCTAGCCATTAAGACAATCTTTGACCCATTTGTAAAAGCCCTGAAGGTCGAGGTGCAGCTTCCCTGTGGGGGGCATCTTCAGTTAAACGGTTCAGAAGGTAGTTCGGTGGCGCGTCGTGATCAAGCGGGTCTCGCAAAGGTTGAGCTGTTCGACGTAGCGGGCGATCGCACGTATTTCCTCGACGTTCAGCTAAATTCGACCGAGCCTGTTTCGCTGAAGTT
>JAYKJC010000469.1:0-3946 GCA_035285885.1 Leptolyngbyaceae cyanobacterium
CAGCGCCGCGCGCTCAACCGGCAGCAGGCAGCGCAGCAGGAGCAGTCCAACGCCGCCGCCGCCGACGCGCGACAGGCCGGCGAGGAGAACGCCCGCGCCCGCCGGCAGCAGACGAACCTCGGCTCCCTGCTCACCCAAGCGCAGCAGGACGCACTCGGCGGCGCCGGGGCGACACTGCTCAACCCCGCCGGCATCGACTCGCAGCGGTTGAAGCTCGGCAAGACCTCGCTGCTGGGGTCGTAGCTTGGAGGTCACGCGCGATCGCGGCTACCAGGCCAAGCGCAAGCGGCTGGAGAAGCGCGGGCTCGGCCTGCTGACCGAGCGTCAGTCCTGGGACCGCACGCACGGCAGCATCGCGGACTACCTGGCGCCGGGCAGCGCCCGGTTCATGGAGACGGACGCAAACCGCGGCGAGCGTCGGGATCGCAACATCTACGACGACACGGGCGGCGAATCTCTCCGCACGCTCGTCGCGGGACTCATGTCGCGTGGCACGAGCCCGGCCCGGCCGTGGTTCGCGCTGCGCACCGAGGACGCCGACCTCGGCAAGTTCCGCAAGGTCAAGGAGTGGCTGGCCGACTGCGAGGAGATCCTGCGCAACCTGATGGTGCGCACGAACACCTACCGCATGCTGCCGCGCATCTACAAGCAGTGCGCCGCCTTCGGCACCGCGGCGGCCATGCTGGTGGACGACGATGACAAGCTGTTCCGCCTGCAGCCGATGCCGTGGGGGCACTACTGCCTCGCGCACAACCACAAGGGCGAGGTCGACACGCTCTATCGGCAGTACCAGATGACCGTGGGGCAGGTGGTGCAGGAGTTCGGCCTGGAAGCCTGCAGCGACCGCACCAAGGCGCTCTACGATCGGCACGAGTACGACACGTGGCTCACGATCTGGCACGCCGTCGAGCCGCGCATGCACCGTAACCGCGAGAGCGACACGGCCGAGAACATGCCTTGGCAGTCGTGCTACTTCGAGCAGGGGGTGGACGACGACAAGGTGCTGCGCGAGTCCGGGTTCCTGGAGTTCCCGGCGCTGACGCCGCGGTGGGAAGTCGAGGGCGACGATGTGTACGGCTACGGCCCCGGCCGGCAGGCGATCGGCGCCATCCGGCAACTGCAGCAGGAGCAGTACGCGAAGGCGGTCGCGATCGACAAGGGGATCGACCCGCCGCTCGAGCTGCCGGGCGCGCTGAAGGGGCAGGACGCGGACACGAACCCCGGCGGGCGCATCTACAACGACGCGCTGTCGCCGCACGCGAAGGTGCGGAGCATCTACGAGCAGCCGGTGCCGATCGACCCGATCCGCGAGGACATCGAGGACGTGCGGCGCCGCATCCGCCGGCACTTCTTCGCCGACCTGTTCCGGTTGTTGGACAACGTCAGCGACACGACGAGCCGGACGGCCTACGAGGTGCGCATCCGCATGGAGGAATCCATGGCGGAGCTCGCCCCGGCGCTGACGAATCTGACCGAGGAACTGCACCGGCCGCTCGTCGAGCGTGTGTTCGAGAAGGCGCTGACGGCGGGGCTTCTGCCGCCGCCGCCGGACGACATCCTCGGGGCGAACGTCGGCGTCGAGTTCGTGTCGGTCCTGGCGCAGGCGCAGAAGGCCGTCGGTGCTGCCGCGATGGATCGCTACATCCTCGCGCTGGGCAGCGTGGCGGCTCTGAGCAACGGCAAGGAGCAGATCCTGGACGTGCTCGACGAGGACTACGTGGCGTCCAGCTACGCCGACATGTTGGGCGTCGATCCGCGGGTGAACCGGGCACCGGAGAAAGTGGCGGACCTGCGCAAGGCGCGCAACGAGGCGCTGGCGGCGAAGGAACAGCAGGAGGCGATGGCGCAGATGGCGCCGGCCGCCAAGGACATGGCGGGAGCCGCAGCGCAGGCGGACGCGCTGGGGAGCCTGCAGGGCTACTACGGGGGATAGCGAGTGACTTCCTACAACTACGTGGTTGCCGTGACGCCGCACAACTCAACGAACATCGCCGGCCCGAAGCGGCTGTGCGATGCGCTCTACGTCGGCGGGACGGGGGCCGTGAACCTTGTGCAGTACGACGACACCGCGGCCGTTGTGCCCGCCGTTCCGGCTGGCAGCATCCTGCCCATCCGCTGCTTGCGGGTGAACGAAACCAGCACCACTGCCACCAACATCGTGGCCCTCTACCTCTGACATGGCGCTGCAACTCTCGACGACGGTTCGGAACGCGATGGCGGACGCCTTCGAGAGTTCCATCAACACGGCCGGCGACGCCGTGCTCACCATCCGCACGGGCGCGGTGCCGGCGAACTGCGCGGCGGCCAACTCGGGCACGCTGCTCGCCACGATCGACGTGCCGGCGGACTGGCTCGGAGCTGCGAGCAACGGCGCCAAGGCGCTGGCGGGTTCGTGGACGACGACGGCTGCGGCGACGGGGACGGCGGCGCACTTCCGCATCATGGTGGGCGCGACGTGCCATGCGCAGGGCACGGTGACGGCCACGGGCGGCGGCGGCGACCTCACGCTGAACACCACGTCGATCTCGGCCGTGGGGCAGCAGGTGACGGTCACCACCTTCACCCTGACGATGACCGGAGCCTGACCCCGTGGCGACGCTCGGGGCGACGCTCTGCCTGACCGGCGTCCGTCGCACCGACGGCGAGGACACGGTGACGATGTGCTGGGTGGTGGAGTCGTCCCTGGGCGGGGCGTTCCCCGAGGCCGTCGCCTACATCGTGTCGGTGGACGGCCGGGCCATCCTCGGCGGTGCCGTCACCGAGCGGTCGATCGCGCAACCGGACTTCTCGGACGTGGACTCGCCCCTGCCCGGGGTGGCGAGCGGCATGGCGCCGGTGGAGTGCTACAGCCTGACGCTCACCGCCGGGGCGCTACCTCCGGGCACGGTCTACGTCGAGGCCACGGCGCAGGGGCGGGACGGCTCGCTGCTGCCGCTGGAGACGATCGCGTGGATCAACGACAGCGACGGGGCGGACCGCCGGCCGAGCAACAAGGTCGTCTACATGGACACGGCGCTCGGCAGCGATGCCGCCAACGGCGCCGGCTGGGCGACGGCCGTGCAGACGCTCCACAGGGCCATCGAGTTGGCCCGTACGGGCACGTCGTGCGGGGGCGCCACGATCTACGTCCGGGGCGCGATCGTCGGCGGTGGTGGCGCGACGGCCCCGGGAGCGTGGGACACCGGGGCGCTGCACTGGCTGACGATCATCGCCGACAGCGGGGCGACGTGGACGCGCGTCAACCCACCGGTGTTCACGCCGCACTGGACGGGCAACCCCAACGACTCCGTGCAGTGTCCGGGCGTCGGCTCGGGGAGCTACACCCGCGTGCGGCTGCAGGGGTTCGCCTTCATCGGCTGCGGCCCGGTGTTCTACGACACCGGCGACAACACGAACACGATCGAGGTGTGGGTCGAGGGCGGCACGTGGGAGAGCCAGTTCTGGGACGACAACGGCGCCCGCGTGCGGTGCGTCGAGGACCAGGCCGAGCTGGTGGACGTGCAGGGAGCCACGGGCAAAAAGGGGCGCTACTACGTCACCGGCCTCATTCGCAGCGGGTGCGGCATCGCCTTCCGAGCCACCGACATGGTGTTTGACTGTGTGGCGCAGGGCATGCTCGGCGGCGCCACCTACTGCAGCGGGTGGCCGCTGACCAAGAACGTCTTTCACAGCATCGCCTGCCGGGACCGCAGCTACTCGCGCAATGTCACTCGCGGCTGGGGGGCGAACAACCTGCAGGGCTTCGACGCCCGGCAGGCGCTCGAGGCGGTGGACCTCGGCGGCGGCAACTGGCGCGTCCTGGGGCCGAACGGCGGCTACGCCTTCGGGGTGGCGCTGAACGACAACGTCGGCAGCACGCGCATCCTGTGCCGGCTGGCGAACTGGCCGGGGATGAACGGCGACCACATCATCCTCGGCGGCGGCACGACGGGCGGGCGGCCGTACG
>JAYKJC010000470.1:0-2603 GCA_035285885.1 Leptolyngbyaceae cyanobacterium
GGGGGAGGTTGCGGCGGCGGATGTGGAGGTTGAGTCTTCAGTATCAGTAACAAACGGGGGTGGTCCTAGACTGCCTCCGTTTTTGTACTTGTATAAAAAGTTCGAACTTCCTCCACCCAGCGGAGCATTGTTGACATATTATAAATAATATGTCATTATTAGGTTTGATTTTATGGTATAATCGTCCGCAACTAGAACGACAGGAGCGTTCGATGAAACTCAAAGTTACTTTTCGAGAATACCTCCTTCCCGAAGAAGATGAAGAAACTGGTGAAATGCACCGAGGTGAATACATCGGTTCGTTTCGTAAGGAGTTCGAAGGCGAAACCCCGTTAGCGATAATGGAAGCCGCCGATAAGTTCGCCACGGAGTATTCGGAGAAAGAAGAAGTTGATTGTCGAGTGTGGGAAATCCCACTGAATGTGACGCCGCAAGGCATCAGTTCACTCTGACAGTTTCGAGGCCCCAGCGATTGCATCAAGGGGCCTCATTTCGTTATAGCTAAATCAAAATACCCCAACTCTCTTTCAATACTCAACCAATCCAAGGTTCGAAACTCGTCCAGCACGCGGAGCAATAAAAATTCCCCGAGAGGGGATTTTTTGTTACCCTACTCATTTGCTATCATTAACGTAATGTCTAAACACAAGGTACAAAAACTTAAAAACGGTGATGAAGCCCCTGTTTTTTCAGCTCAAGATATTTTCGGGGAAACAGTGGATGTAAGTAAGCATAATGGTAAAAAAATCTTACTGTCTTTTTTCAGATACATCAGGATATACCAGAGGACGTATGGGATGCGTATGAATTTCTAGTTTCTGAAGGATATTCAGATAATTTGCTTAAAGATTAATTTATGAACATTCTTCTGACTGGGCAACCAAAAAGTGGTAAATCAACTTTGCTGAGAAAATTAATCTCAAACCTTCCTAACACGAAAGGTTTGTTGGCTGATGAATTGTTAGATAAAGACGGAAACAGGGTTGGTTTTGAGGTGGTAACTAGCGAAGGTCATAAAGAGACTGTGGCACATATAGATTTTGATAAAGATATCAGCGTTGGTAAGTACGGTTTGTTGATCGAAAATCTCAATAAAGTCCTGCCATCTGTAGCAGAGTTTGACGATGAAATCTTGTATATAGATGAGGTTGGTCAAATGCAAATGCATTCAGATCAATTTAAGAACTTGGTTATCGGTTACCTAGATGCTAATAACCTCTGTATCGCTACGGTCTCTGCTGTGTACGAAGATGATTTTATAGGTTCAGTGAAATCCAGAAACGATGTAAGAATTGTAGAGATAAGCCCAGAAAATCGAGATGAGGTCTTTAATAAGCTTCTACAAGAAATTAAACTGACGTCAGCAATTGGTAAATCTTGGTCTGCTGAATCAAGTTTCTTGCCAGAGCAATGGTCTAGTGATAATCCAGCTCGTGGTCAGTGTGCTGTTACAGCTTTGGTCGTTCAAGATTACTTAGGAGGAGAAATTATCAAATGTGATGTAATTGGTGACGACGATTCTCATTTCTACAACAAGCTTCCAGATGAGACTATCGCTGATCTTACAAGAAGCCAGTTTGATGAAGGAGTATCGTTCGAAAGTGAGAAGGTGGCAGACCGAGAAAAGATGCTTTCTTACCCAGGAACACAGGAACGGTACGCTTTACTTAAAGCAGCTGTATCAGCGAATATGTAGAGTTTCTGGGGTAAGTATCTGTATATCAGACTCAATTACACGCCAATTGATAGTGTGAAATGCTTCCAACTCTTGGAGCAAAGTATTTACAAATACTATCTTTAATGTTTTAATATAAAAACTACAGTGAGTGTAGTGTTCTTTGCATGAGGCAAAGAATTTTCCTGTGATAGGAGAAGAAAATGTTCGAGTGGAAAAAAAGAGGTTATGTCGAATCCGATATGATGGCAATGAAGCTCATCGAAATGGCGCTGGAAACCGTTTTCTGTGCCAGAGTGTGGCCAAAGTCTGTCGATTTGAAGGTCCGCAAGGCACCGTCTTTTGACAAGGATAAGCCATGTTACTGGTATGAGGTGTCCATGTGGTGTGTTCTTGAGCGCGCTGGATCATCCGAGGATGTGAAGATTGATATCACAGACCTTCAGGTTGAGCGGCAAGCGACAGGTTGGAGGTTCGCTGGTGGCTTCGGTGCGAATCTTGTCATTAATGGCGAGCGCAATCACCCGCATCGGGTGGTCTGGGACTACCATCTAAGTAATCCTTACCCCAACGTCAGGATCTCTTATGATCTTGCGCCCGATGGCTACCACTGGTGGGTGGGAAATGGACTCACCTCTGGAATTGTCTACCGAGAGACGCCTCAAAGTGGTGATTTCGATCATCACACGTTCAATATTCTCTAGGTCTAACCGCCTACAACAAATCTCAAAGGAGAGTCGTTGGAGGGCGGCTTTTCTTTTACTTAGCCACCTGAATAGGTTCGAACATCCTCCACCCAGCGGAGCCTATAAAATCTTAAATACACCCAAAAGGTGTGTTTTTGATTTTAAGGCTCCGCGGGAGGAAGACGCCTGCGCGTCTTCCGTCAGGATTCGAAAAGCGGAACGATGTAGCTTCGCTACGAGTG
>JAYKJC010000471.1:0-7782 GCA_035285885.1 Leptolyngbyaceae cyanobacterium
TCTAACCAGTGGCTAACAGCATTTAGTGGAGAACGGTTTGGGAGTTGGACATCTTCACTCCCATCGGTATCTTCTTCATCAGTTCAGCCAAGCATCACTCAGCCAAGCACCACTCCGTCAAGCACCACTCAGCTAAGCACCACTCAGCTAAGCCCTACTCATCATTCATTCCATTCACCAAATCCCATGCCAACTCTTTATTCGTCGCCAACCCCTTCTCCCTCTGATGCATCACGCGCAGCGTTTGATGCCAATGCGCCCAAAGAAGCTCTCGATGTCTCAGATGATGTGCCCTTAGTCATCGCAGGCAAAACGTTTCACTCCCGATTGATGACAGGAACCGGAAAATATCGCAACTTTGACCAGATGAACCAGGCGATCGCCGCTAGTGGGTGTCAGATTGTCACCGTTGCCGTTCGTCGAGTGCAAACCCAGGCTCCTGGTCACGAGGGCTTGGCTGAAGCCCTGGACTGGACAAAATTATGGATGCTACCCAACACCGCAGGCTGCAAAACGGCTGAAGAAGCCATTCGCGTGGCTCGTCTGGGCCGCGAGATGGCCAAGCTGCTGGGGCAAGAAGACAACAACTTTGTCAAACTAGAAGTCATTCCCGATGCTACCTACTTGCTGCCCGACCCCATCGGCACCCTCGAAGCCGCTGAGCAGCTTGTCAAAGAAGGCTTCGCCGTGCTGCCCTATATCAATGCCGATCCTCTTTTGGCAAAACGACTGGAAGACGTGGGCTGTGCCACTGTAATGCCCTTGGGGTCGCCCATTGGGTCAGGCCAGGGCATTCGCAATGCCGCTAATATTCACATCATTATTGAGAATGCAACGGTTCCTGTCGTCGTGGATGCAGGAATTGGTACCCCCAGTGAAGCTGCCCAGGCCATGGAAATGGGAGCAGATGCCCTGCTGATCAATACGGCGATCGCCCAAGCCCAGCATCCAGGAAATATGGGGCGTGCCATGAAGTTGGCCGCAGAAGCAGGACGCCTCGCACGCTTAGCAGGACGCATTCCCATTCAGCAGGGTGCCAGCGCCAGTTCTCCACTAACCGGGACAATCTCCAGTTAAGTCAAATCATCTGCCCATTCAAAGAATGGGGACGATCCGCGACGGGGCAAACTTCAAAATTTGGCAAAAAAAGGAGTGGGTGCGCACCCACTCCTTTTTTGTAATTTCTGGTTCCCTGACTCTGGCTGGGAACAAGGCATGCGCTAAACAAATACTGGGCTGTGCCCGCCACCATCCACAAAAATGCGTAAGTCCTAAGGAAATCTGTTATGGAGAATCCGGTAAAGAATTAGAGAATCCGGTAAAGAAATTTTCCCTTCAACAACATCGTCAAACATTCCGGATTTTCGTAAAGAAATTTGTTAACTAAACTATACTTCGATAAATTTCTACTTCAAAAATTTAATACTTGTTGATTGGTAAATCGCTGCAAAGTTGGCCTTGAGGGTAACTCACAGTTCTTTAAACGAATCTTAATGTGCTATCCAACTGACCATCTTGACCCCAAATCACTATGTTCGATTCCCAAACGTCCGTTGTTTTGCTTCAGTCTGATCGGTTTCAAGGATTAGTTTGGAAGACTGTTCTACAGTCTCAGGGCGTTGCTGTTATCTGGGAATCTCCTGATACGGATCTCAAAAGCATGCTTGCGCAAATGGCAGATGCCCAACTCATGCTTCCCCATCTTCTGATTGTGGATGTTCAGTGCCTATCGGACATGCCCTTTGCCTTTTGTCGCTGGTGCAACAAGCATTACCCAGCAATTCAAGTTGTGCTGACCGATCATCGCAGGACAGAGATTTCTGACCCTGAGCGAGATTGGGCGATCGCCCAGGGAGCCGCAGATTTCGTCTTGGGCTTTCAGAAGAATAATTTCGTTGGCAGTGCGATTCTGTGTGTGCGACGCATTTTTGAAGTTCTTGACGATGCGCCAATGGATTCAGGTGAACTCATGTCCGTAGTTCTAGAGCTAGAGCGTGAGCATCTCTCACTTCCCAAAGAAAACCAGACTGTCTCCAATGGAAGTCACAACGGAAGTAATGGACATCAGCAGGCGGCTCAACCCGTCTTGACCTGGCGAGGACGACCGTTCCGTCCTTCGACAACATTAAACTCAGCTCCGCCCTCTAACGGGACTCCTCAGCCATCTTCTGACTCCACTCAACCCAACAATTCCAAGCCCCAACGCCGATACCGAGGACAAGCCTACTGAGGTATCGCCATGACTTGTAATGCTGTGCGCATCCAGGTAAATACACTTAACTGATGCGATCGCACCCTGCGTTAGGTTCTGACATAGGTTTGAGTCTGAAAACTTTCGTGAGTGCTCTCATGGATCAGATGAAAGCTCTCTTGAACAATGGACTCATATTCAGGGAAAAAAGTGTCGCCTTCATAGACGCCATCGACTAGCGTGAGTTCGAGCCGATCGGCCATTTCCAGGGTTTGGGCATAGAGGCTGGCTCCACCTATTACAAAAACCTTTTCCTCATTGGCACTGTGGCGAAAGGCATCTTGTAGAGACGACACAATGCAGCAGGAGGTTCGGATATCAGATTCGGCAGGTAGTGATTGAGCCGAAAGAGTGCGCGAAACAATAATGTTATGACGGTGAGGGAGCGATCGCCCCTTTAGCCCATACTCCCAGGTTTTGCGCCCCATAATGACGGCATGCTCGGTGGTCAGTTCTCGAAATCGCTTCAGATCCTCCGGCAAATGCCACGGCAGGGTTCCATGATGTCCAATCACTCGATTGGCTCGACACAACGCCGCAATCAGAACAATTTCAGTTCCGCAATTCGTCATACTTGGCGCGAACTTCCTGAATATCCTGCCACATCAGCCATTTCGGACTCCCCTTGTCCCGAGACTGATTTCTGAGCAAGTAAGCGGGGTGGAAAATCGGCATACACATGCGCCCTTCCCATTCCATCCACGTTCCCCGAATTTTCGTAATGCCTCGCTTGTCGCCAATCAACCCCTTCACGGACGATGCGCCCGTCAGCAAAATAAACTTGGGGTCCACCATCCGAATTTGCTCCATCAAATACGGACGACAGGCATCCATCTCCTGCATGGTCGGGTTGCGATTTCCAGGCGGACGACACTTCACAATGTTGCAGATGTAAACGTCCTTTTCACTATCCAAATGAACCGCTTGTAGAATTTTTTCGAGGAGTTGCCCCGCCTTGCCCACAAACGGAAGCCCCGTCTCGTCCTCGTTTTGACCCGGTCCTTCGCCAATAATCATGATGTCAGCGTTGGGATTGCCACGACCCACGACCGCATTGATGCGGGTCGCCCCCAGATCACATCGATGACACTGGTTACAGTGCTGGACGATTGCATCCAAATCAGAATACGTACCGGGAGGAATTGGAACAGACGCACTCGTTGGAATTTTGTCGGGATCAACAGTCACGCCAGAAGCGCCCCCATCACTCCCATCATTAAACAGTCCGATTTGCTCGTTGCTAGTCATGAATCCTTAAACGATAACGATCGCACCACCTATCCCTACTCTAATGCTTTTGCGGCACGTCCACAGAAACGCACCTCAAGAACAGCAATTCTCATTTTGAAAGACTTCGCGCCCTATCGGCGCTCACTTGTGTCGGTTCAGGGGGCAAAAGGGTCGCCGCAAGCGACCCTTTTGCCTGAACTTCCATAATGGGAATTGCTGCCTCAAGAAGACCGTGTTAGCAGTCTACATGCTGCACAGTGAGATCAGGTTCATAAGATTCTAAACTGATTCTCTTGAGCTGACATAGAACAGCGCAATTGGGGAACTTTTCCACATCGTATACCCAATACGCATAGCGCTAGGCAAATTTGCCCAGTCGTCTATAGGAAGGAGAAAGCCAGGCTACTGGGGCATCAGTGCCCCTTTCATGGACGCATTGTAAAAATTAGCGTCATCCAGTTCTGCACTCATAAGAACCGCTTCGGTCAAATCCGCTTCTCCAAAATTGGTCCAGTGGAGTTTTGAACGATAGAGGTTGGCTTTTTCTAAATTCGCTCCTCGAAACGAGGTCCACATTAACGATGCGTTTCTCAATTCTGCTTCTCGTAACCCTGCATTCATAAAGTTCACGCCCGTGGCCTTGACCCGATTGAGAATGGCATAGCTCAAATTCGCTTCTTCAAAACTGGCCCCGTGGAGAATCGCATCGGTCAAATTCGCGTGTTCTAATACTGCGCCGCCCAGGATGGCATTCGTCAAAACAGCGCGCTCCATATTGGCAGACGTAAACGTGGATTCCATAAACTTCGAGCGGGTGAGGTTCGCATCCTGAAGAATGGCCTCGGTCAAATCGGCATGATCGACAATGGCTTCGCTGAGGTTCACGTCGCTGAGATGTGCCCGTTGAAGATTGGCATGACTCAAATCGACGCTCCGCATGCCTGCTTCATCGAGCAAGCATCCCACAAGCTTGGCATTCTTCAGATTTGCCCCGATTAAATTGGCTCGTCGGCAATCGGCTGAACTGAGGTTAGCGTGCTGAAATTTGGCTTCTCGAAGATTGGCACGAAACAGCACTGTGCCCTCTAAGTTGGCCCCCACTAGATTGGCTCGCCGAAAATCTGCATGACTCAGGACTTGTTCATGCAGATCTGCATGAGATAAATCAATTCCGCGAAAGTCTCTGACTCCTGCTGCATAATCCTTGAGCAGTTTGTCTACACCCATAGGTTTTTATTCTGAACTATCGATTACAGGACTTGCGAAAGTCCCCCATATCTGGCGCATTTTTGTGGGTGGTGGCAGGCACAGCCCGCCACCACCCACAAAAATGCGTGAGTCCTAGATTATTGTTCCCTGTATTCATCCAATACGCTAGATTTGTTTCGTTCAAAGTTCTCATTTACAGGGGATGACTGCATGGCAACCGAATTAACAACTAGAAACCTCCATGCCTGTTTTGGCGGGACAACAGGGTTTTACACGCACTCATCAACCGCTTGCAATGGGGAGATGAACTTTTCAGTATACGTTCCTCCTCAAGCCGATTCAGGATCGGTTCCGGTTCTCTATTTTCTATCGGGGCTGACGTGTACGGATGAAAACTTTATGGCGAAGGCGGGAGCCCAGCGCTATGCGGCTCAGCATGGGCTGATGCTGGTTGCCCCTGACACCAGTCCTCGACAGGCCAATATTCCAGGGGAAGATGACCACTGGGACTTTGGAACGGGGGCAGGGTTTTACGTGGATGCAACGGTCTCGCCCTGGAGTGAGTATTACCGGATGTATCGCTATGTGGTGGATGAACTGCCTCAGGTGATTGCCGATCACTTTCCTGCTGATATGAGTCGGCAAGGCGTGTTTGGGCATTCCATGGGGGGGCATGGCGCATTGGTTTGCGGATTGCGGAATCCCGACCAGTACCGCTCTATTTCTGCCTTTGCTCCGATCGCCGCGCCAAGTCAATGTCCCTGGGGCCAGAAAGCGTTCACCAATTATCTGGGCGATGATGCGAGTGCCTGGGCACAGTATGATGCGAGTCAGCTTGTGGTGGAACATGGGGGCGATCGCCCCATTCTGATCGATCAAGGCACGGCAGATTCTTTTTTGGAGCAGAACCAACTTCTGCCCGAGGTCTTTGAAGCCGCCTGTCGCAAAGCTCATCAGCCTGTCACCTTACGAATGCAGCCAGGGTATGACCACGGCTATTATTTCATCTCATCCTTTGTGGAAGACCACATTGCCCATCACGCCAGGGCACTGTGTCAATAGCTTTGGTTTTCCGTGAACCCAAGCTTAGTATTGATAGATACAAAGAAGAGGGTGGCTTTTCATTACTCTTGAACGAAAGAATCGTTCTGATGAAATGCATTGAGAGTTATCTAGGTTAAACGAATAATCTGGAGCGATTCTCATTTTTCTCCCAACTCTGAACCTTTAGACGATGGATAGTTGAGCGTGCATATTTTATCTAGTCATCGTACGGCGATTCTTTGAGTGCCTTTACTGTGGCGTTAGCTAGGGATACTCAGTCATGCGGCTTGAACAATTGCAGGCTTTTCTTGCGGTTTCTACAACAAAGAGTTTTCAAGAGGCTGCTCGGCAATGTGGCATTACCCAATCTACGGTAAGCCGACAGATTCAAGCCTTGGAGGCCG
The DNA here is from genome assembly GCA_035285885.1 of Leptolyngbyaceae cyanobacterium. Classification (GTDB taxonomy): domain Bacteria; phylum Cyanobacteriota; class Cyanobacteriia; order CAKZMO01; family CAKZMO01; genus JBCCWF01. Next base: position 6,139 of record JAYKJC010000471.1, read on the forward strand.
AGCTGGGGTTGTCGTTGTTTCATCGCAGTACACAAGCCACGTTGACGGTCGCGGGCAATCGCTTCATGCGTCGGGCACAAAAAATCTGCCAGGAGTGGGCCATGGCCACTGCCGAGCTCGATGAGTTGCGGGAAGGCAAGCAAAGTGAGTTGTGTATTGCGGTGATTCACTCGGTGTGTGCGTACTACTTGCCGCCCGTTCTTCAGGAATTTTCCTTGTCCTATCCTGATGTTCAGCTTCGGGTCACCTCGTTGGGGAGCGATCGCGCCCTCAAAGTTCTCAAAGATGGCCTGGTCGATGCGGCCATCGTCATGAACAATCGGTTTTTCACGGCTCGCCCTGAGTTTGTGGTTGATTCTCTCTTTCGAGAATCCATTAATGTATTGATGGCCTCCAATCATCCGCTTGCAGACTGTAACCCGATATCATGGGCCGACCTGGCTCAGTACCCCCAGGTGGTCTTTAAAGATGGCTACGGGATGCAGCGTTTGGTACAAGAACAGTTTCAGCGTCAAGATTTGCAATTCAAAAGTGTTTTAGAACTGAATACACTCGATGCCTTTCGGGGGGTTGTGCGTCAGGGGCAATTCATCGCCCTTTTGCCTCATTCGGCGTTGCATGACGTTAAAAATGACCCGGACTTTGTGATTCGGTCTACGGTTGACCCGTCGTTAACCCGTGAGGTGGTGCTGGTCACGACCCATGATCGCCTCGAAATTCCACCCATCCAACGCTTTCGAACTCTTGTCAACAACTTTATTGGCCAGGCTGGGCGATCGCCCCAAGCTGAGATGATTGTCTCTATCAGTTAACGCTTAAAGTTAACGCTTAAATTAAGGCTCTTCAGTTAAAGCTATTGATGTGACCCGATGAGCAATCGCTTTCGTGAACTTCTTCGTAAAGTCGGCAGCGGCCATCACACGAGTGAGTCTCTAACCCGTGCAGAGTCCGCAGAGGCTGCACGAATGATGCTGATGCAGGAGGCTACGCCTGCGCAAATTGGCGCATTTATGATCGCCCACCGGATCAAGCGCCCCACCGGGGAAGAATTGGCGGGGATGCTGGATGCGTATCGGGAGCTTGGCCCAGCCCTCGAGCCAATCGAGGCAGATCGGTCTGTGTTTGTGATGAATTCTCCCTATGATGGGCGATCGCGCACGACCCCTGTCAGTGTGTTGACAGCTCTAATTCTTGCGACAAAGGGATGCCCTGTAATTCTTCATGGGGGAGAACGCATGCCGACTAAATACGGCATTCCCCTCGTTGATATTTGGAAAGCGCTGGGCGTTGACTGGACAACCGTATCCCTCGAAAGAACCCAGCAGGTGTTTCAAAACACATCCGTCGGGTTTGTCTATCTGCCGAATCATTTCCCCCTGGCCCACGGGCTTGTTCCCTACCGGGATCAGTTAGGGAAACGCCCCCCCCAAGCGACCCTTGAGCTGATGTGGTGTCCGTATAAGGGCGATGCGGTGATGGTGTGTGGCTTTGTGCATCCGCCGACTGAGAAAATGATCCGCGAGGCGGTGACGCTCCATCGTCCCATGCCTTTTCTAGCCGTGAAGGGACTGGAAGGAAGTTGTGATCTGCCGCGCGATCGCACCTGCATTATTGGACTCAGCCCAGAATTCATCGCCGCAAACA
>JAYKJC010000472.1:0-3486 GCA_035285885.1 Leptolyngbyaceae cyanobacterium
CTGGATGTTGTCGCAGCAGTATTCCGAGGGCTATTGGTGGTCGGAGTTGGAGTCCAACGTGACCATGGCGTGTGAAGTGGTCTTGCTGCACAAGGTTTGGGGCACCGACAAAGAGCGTCCTCTTCATAAGGTCGAAGCCTATCTGCGGCGAGAGCAGCGAGAACATGGAGGGTGGGAGTTGTTCTACGGCGATGGTGGACACCTGAGCAATTCTGTGGAAGCCTACATGGCGCTGAAGCTTTTGGGGGTGCCTGCGGATGACCCAGCGATGATCAAGGCGCGGGAGTTCATTCTCAAGCATGGCGGCATTACGAAATGTCGAGTCTTCACCAAGCTGCATTTGGCGCTGATTGGTTGTTATGACTGGCGCGGCGTTCCCTCCATTCCGCCGTGGATTATGCTGTTACCCCAGTCCTTCCCCATCTATGAAATGTCGAGTTGGGCACGGGGCAGCACGGTTCCGCTCCTCATTGTGTTTGACCAAAAGCCTGTGTTCTTGACTGATCCAGCCATTACTTTGGATGAGCTGTACGTAGAAGGACGCGAGAATGCGAGTTGGGAGTTTCCCAAAAACGGTTCTTGGGGCGACATCTTCCTCACGCTCGACAAAATCTTCAAGCTCATGGAGCGCTGGAATCTGGTTCCCTTCCGGCAAGCGGGGCTGGATGCGGCTGAAAAGTGGACGCTGGAGCGCCAGGAAGAAACGGGAGACTGGGGCGGCATTATTCCTGCCATGCTGAACTCTCTGCTGGCGTTGCGCTGTCTGGGCTACGATCGCCACGATCCCATGGTCGAACGCGGGATGGCAGCGGTCGATCGCTTCGCCATTGAAACCGATGACACCTATCACGTGCAGCCCTGTGTTTCTCCGGTGTGGGATACGGCGTGGTGCATTCGGGCACTGCGGGACTCCGGACTGCCTGCGGATCACCCTGATTTAGTGAAGGCGGGAGAATGGCTGATTGACAAGCAAATCATCGACTATGGCGATTGGGCGGTGAAGAATACCCTCGGTCGTCCGGGAGCCTGGGCCTTTGAGTTTGTCAATCGCTGGTATCCGGATGCGGATGACACGGCCACCATTGTGATGGCGCTGAGTCAGCTCGACCTGCCGAATAAGACGTTGCAGCATGGGGCGATCGCCCGTGCTGTCGATTGGCTTGCCACCATGCAGTGCAAGCCTGGCGGTTGGGGTGCCTTTGACATCGACAACGATCAGGACTGGCTGAATGAGCTGCCATACGCCGACCTGAAAGCGATGATTGACCCCAACACGGCTGATGTCACCGCCCGAGTGGTCGAAATGGTGGGCTATCTCATCAATCCATCCCTATCGGCTCCGTTGATGTCTGGGTTTGAAGACCAGTCACCCTTGACCGCAGTGACCCCCACCAAACCTTATGAAAACGTCCATACGCTGTTGCCCAGTTCTGAGGTGGACTATCCGCCTCGCCTTGCCCGCGCATTGGCCTATCTCACTGGAGAACAGGAAGACGACGGAGCCTGGTTTGGACGCTGGGGCGTGAACTACATCTATGGAACCAGTGGTGTTCTCTCGGCATTGGCACTGGCAGCACCCAACACTCATCGAGCGCAGATTGAGCGAGGTGTTCGGTGGTTCATCAACTGCCAGAACGACGATGGAGGCTGGGGCGAAACTTGCTTCAGCTACAACGATCCGTCCTTACGGGGACAGGGCGATAGCACGGCTTCTCAAACGGCCTGGGGGGTGATTGGCCTGTTGGATGCCGCTAAAGCGACAGGCAATCCCGAAAAGCGAGCAATTGAGCGCGGAGTCCAGTACCTCATCGACACTCAGCTCTCAGATGGGCGCTGGGATGAAGCCTATTTCACAGGGACAGGATTTCCCTGCCACTTCTACCTGAAATACCACATGTATCAGCAGTATTTTTCGCTAATTGCGCTGGGACGCTATAAAGCTGAGATGGCCTGAGCGGATGCAGCGTGTAGGTTTGTGTACCTTCACTTACGAGCGTCCCCTATGGTCAGGCGATCGCCAGAACGAAGCAACCCTTTTCACGGGCCATCCGGCGAAACCTGCTGGCAGTTGGTGCATAGCCCAAAGAATTCTAGGGTATGGTAGAAAATTTTGAATTGATAGGTCTGATTGAGTTGGTGCTCCAATTCATGCACCGGGCATTGCTGAATGGGAATGGAGTCCCCACATTGCAAACAGGTGAGATGATGCCGATCTTCTTGAACGAGGCTATAGAGAGCTTCTCCGCTGGTTAGCGTCCGAACCTGAACGACGCCTTCAAGCTTGAGGGCATCTAGAGCGCGGTAAACCGTTGCAAGCCCAACTCGCTGGCCCACGTTGCAAAGTTCAACGTATAGAGCTTGAGCAGAAATGGGTTTCCCTAAAGCTTTCAGCGTTGACAGAATATTCTCTTGGCTGCGCGTTCGTTTCATGAAAACGGATAAATGAGGTGCAGGGTAAACGGTTGCAGGTAAACGCTCAGGTTAACATCACCGATGTCTGATTGGTTTGCCTATCGTTATTCTGCGATATGGCGCTTACCTCTTCCTTCTATCATCTCAAATCTCATTCACCCCGACCCATCAGAATTGTAGCTTAGGCCCAAAACTCGCTTCCTTCGTAGGTGACACCCGGAATATGCCAGCTCGTGGGATTGACATAGCGATAGCGGATGTCGATGTTGTCTAATGCTGTCCGAGCGCTCTGTGAGAGGGTATGAGACGCCGCCGCGAAGTTTTCTGCGATGCGATCGCCGTTGGTCGATTTTGGAATGACGCTGGTGCCGCGATCAATGGCCCAGGCGATGAGCAGTTGGGCAGGAGTTAGACCTTCCGATTCAGCCGTGGTTTTGACGACATCATTATCGAGCAAGGGCGGTTCGTTCGCTGCTTTCATACTGTCGGGGCGATCGCTCGACCCCAGCGGAGAGTAGGCCGTCAGATGGATACCTCTCTCTGTACAGTAAGCCTTCAGGTCATTCTGAGGATTATAAGGGTGCAGTTCGACCTGATTCACCGCTGGAACACTGCGGCTTTCAGCAATCAGCTTTTCGAGCTTGGACGACGTGAAATTAGAGACCCCCACACTTTTCACAAGTCCCTTTTCACGCAACGCCATCATGGCATCGAAGGTTTTCGCAAGCGGCACCTCAGGTAGCGCCCAAAACCCCTCATCGTTTTCCGGCATCATAATGCCAGGCTTGAATGCCACAGGCCAGTGAATGAGGTACAGATCGAGGTACTCTAATCCCAGAGAAGCGAGGGTTTCGCGGCATCCTTTTTCAACATCAGTCGGAGCATGAAATGAGTTCCACAGTTTGGATGTGACGAAAATGTCGTCACGAGATACGATTCCTTCCTCTACGGATTCACCGATGCCTTGGCCGACTTCCTGCTCATTTTGGTAAATCCAGGCAGCATCAATATGGCGATATCCCACCCGCAGCGCTTCTTTAACCGCCCGACAGACGTCCCCCTTGCTTGATTTCC